>CAVRZY010000284.1:0-10989 GCA_963725415.1 uncultured Acidobacteriota bacterium
ACGCCGTTCACCGTTCCATCGATCACCCCGGCATCCACGTTCTTCCACAGCACGTCGCGCGAGGCATCTACCACCGACTCGACAACCACCGCATGGTAGACTTCGTCCACGAAGTACTTGTTGTAGACCAGGCGGTACAGCACGCCCAACCGCGCGGCCACGCTCTCGGCAAGCCCTGGTCGGGCCACGTAGAACCAATAGGCCAGCCCGATCCCGATCAACCCCGCCGCCACCGAGATCGCCACCAGCAGCTCGTTGTGCTGCGGCTCCGTGCCCGGAAACAGCGGCTCCAGCCAGCGTGAGACGTTGAAGAACCCGCCGATCAGGGAAAGGACTGCCAGCGCCACCAGCGGCAGCGTCATCACCGGCGGCGACTCATGCGGATGGACATGCTCCGGCCCCCGATACTCCCCGAAAAACGCCAGGAAAATCGCCCGGAATACGTAGAACGCCGTCATGCCCGCCGTCACTACGCCCAGCCAGAACATCCAGGGCGAGTGAGCGTGGGCGGCCAGCAGGATTTCGTCTTTGCTGAAGAACCCGGAAGTGAACGGCACCCCCGCGATGGCCACCGAGGCGCACACCAGCGTCCAGAAGGTGATGGGCGTCTTCTTGCGCAGGCCGCCCATGTATCGCAAGTCCTGGCCGCCAATGGCGTGAATCACGCTGCCCGCGCCCAGGAACAAGAGCGCCTTGAAGAACGCATGCGACCACAAGTGAAAGATGCCGGCCCCGAACGCTTTCACCCCCAGCCCCAGAAACATGTAGCCGATCTGCGAGATGGTCGAATAGGCAAACACCTTCTTGATGTCGTACTGCGTCATGCCGATGGTAGCCGAGAAGAAGGCCGTCAGGATCCCGATCCAGGCCACGCAGTCCAGGGCCAGCGGCGCGTGTAGGTACAGCGTGGCGCAGCGCGCCACCATGTAAACGCCCGCCGTCACCATGGTCGCCGCATGGATCAGCGCCGAGACCGGCGTGGGGCCTTCCATGGCGTCCGGCAGCCACACGTAAAGCGGGATCTGGGCCGATTTCCCGGTCGCCCCCAGCAACAGCAGCAAGGCGATCCCGGTCAGGATCCCGAAGCTCGATTCCACCGGCAGCCCGGCCACCTTTCCGAAAACTGTGGCGAAATCCAGCGAGCCGAACGTCACCAGGATCAGCAGAATCGCCAGCGAAAAGCCGAAATCTCCGATGCGGTTCACGATGAACGCCTTGTTGCCCGCGGTGGTGGCGCTCTGGCGGCGGAGGTAGAAACCGATCAGCAGGTAGCTGCACAGCCCCACGCCTTCCCAGCCCACGAACAGCAGCAGGAAATTGGCCGCCAGCACCAGCGTCAGCATGAAGAACATGAACAGGTTCATGTACGCGAAGAAGCGGTAATAGCCGCCTTCCTGCGCCATGTACCCGATGGCGTAGATGTGAATCAGCAGGCCGACTCCGCCCACCACCAGCAGCATCACCGCCGTCAGCCGGTCCACCGCGAGGTCGTAGCCGATCTTCAGGTCCCCCGCCTGGATCCAGGTGAAACCGGGCTCCAGGTGCGCCGTCTCCAGCGGCTGGAGCGCCCAGAGCACCTTCAGCACCCAGATGAACGACAGCAGCACGGTCCCGATCGCCACCGCGTTGACGAACGCCTTGGACGCGCGCCGGCCCCACAGGCCGTTCATCAGAAAGCCCAGCAACGGAAACGCGGGAATCAGCCAGAGCTGCTGCATCGCTTTAGTTCTTCATCAGGTTGACTTGGTCGATCTGCAACGTTCCGCGGTTTCGGAACACCGTCAGGATGATGGCCAGCCCCACTGCCGCTTCGGCCGCCGCCACCACCATCACAAAGAAGGCGAAGACCTGCCCGTTGACCTGCCCGAGCTTGAAGGAGAAGGCGATGAAAGTCAGGTTCACGGCGTTCAGCATCAGCTCGATCGACATGAACACCGTGATCAGGTTGCGCCGGAAGATAAATCCGGCCACGCCCAGAGCGAACAGCACCGCGCTCAGCAGCAGATACCACGACAGTGGAACGGAGGCCAGGCTTGCGGTCTGGGCGGCCATGTCAGTCGGACCTCTTGTAGGTCAGCACTACCGCGCCGATCAGCGCGATCAGCACCAAGATCGAGGTGATCTCGAACGGCAGCAGGTAGGTCTTGAAAAGCGCCTCGCCCACGTCCTGCGCCGTGCCCCGGGTGAATGCGCCGAACTCGACCCGGGCCGACTCCGGGATCATGCGATAGACCACGTAGCTGAGCGCCGCCAGCAAACCCAGCAGCAGCGGGATGCCCAGAAACGCCGCCATCCGGGACCCCTTCGAGGGCTGCTCCGGCTCCGCGTTCAGCAGCATGATCACGATCACGAACAGCACCATCACCGCGCCCGCGTAGACGATCACCTGCGCCGCCGCGATGAACTCCGCGCCCAGTTGCAGGTACAGCACCGCCAGCGAGCCCATCACCCCGATCAGCCACAGGGCGCTCGCAATCGGATGCCGGCGCACCACCACGTTGACGCCGCAGAAAACCGCCAGCCCCGCGAACACGAGAAAGAAGATTCCGGTCATGTCAGGCCAGCAAAGCCACCAGCAACCCGGTGACCATCAGGTTCAGCACCGCTACTGGAAACAGGATGCTCCAGGTGAACCGCATCAACTGGTCATAGCGTAGGCGCGGCAGCGTGCCCCGCACCCAGATGAAGGTGAACAGCAGCAGGCCGGTCTTCCCCAGAAACCAGCACAGCGGCAGCAGGATGGCCTGCACCGCCGGGATCAAGAACACTCCTGCGATCGCCAGGAATACGACCCCGAAAAAGGGGAAGCTGCGCCGGTCGCGCCGCCGCGCATACTTCAGGCCGTGATTGATCAGCAACCCGCCCGCCACCGCAAAGACCGCCGCGGGGATGTAGTTCGAGCCGTAGGCGGCGGGAAACAGCGGCTGCCAGCCGCCCAGGAACAACACCGTGGCCATCGAGCACACGGTGATCATGTTGGCGTATTCGGCCATGAAAAAGGCCGCGAATTTCATGCTGCTGTACTCGGTGTGAAAGCCCGCCACCAGCTCGTTCTCCGCTTCCGGCAGATCGAAGGGCACGCGGTTGGTTTCGGCGAACACCGCGATCATGAAAATCACGAAGCTGAACACCTGCGGGAACGGCAGCCGGAAAATGTTCCAGGCCGGGAAAACGCCCCCGTAGAAATGCCCCTGCGAGGTCACGATTTCCCGCAAGCTCAGGCTGTTCGACAGCAGCAGCGGCGCCGCCAGCGCCATGCCCAGCGGCAGCTCGTAGCCCACCATCTGCGCGGCGCTGCGGAGGCCACCCAGCAGCGGATACTTGCTGTTGGAGGCCCAGCCCGCCAGCACGATCGCGTAGACCGTCAGCGAAGACACCGCCAGGACAAACACCACGCCCATGTTCAGGTCCGTGAGCTGCATCCAGGTCCGCACCCCGGCTACCTCGATCTCCGGCCCGAACGGAATCACCGAGATGGAGATCAGCGCCAGGGTCACCGCCAGGAACGGGGCCAGCAGATACAGGAACTTGTTCACCTGTGGCGAGATCAGGTCTTCCTTGATGAACAGCTTGAGGGTGTCCGCCACCGGCTGGAGCAGGCCGTGCGGGCCCACCTGGTAGGGCCCCAGCCGTCTCTGGATGTGTGCGATGACCTTCCGCTCCACCCATTGGATGTACAGCAGGGACAGCATCAGCGCCCCCATTACCACCGCGGCCTTGATCGCCATCAACAGGTAGAAGTTCATCCTCGGTAGAGGCCCCCTGGCGCCTCCCTTACCGTTCTGAGAGTCCTGCAATAGCGCCCCAACGTCCCGGAAGTGAACAGCGTGTCCCCGGCTGACTGAATCAGCTCCGGCTGCGTTCTGATCCCCTTTGCCCCGCATACCAGAGTGGTCTGCGCCGCTCCCCCGCTGGCAATCACGGGCCAGGGAACATTATAACCAGGGACTGTTCTGGTGATCTCTTCCAAGACGGCCTCTCGATCCGCGGGGCCTACGTCCAGGCCCATCTCTCGGGCCAGCAGGCCGAAAATCTCCAGGTCCGTCTTGGTCCCCGCCTTCGCCAGCGCTTTCTTCAGTCGCTGCACCTCCCCGCAGACGTTCGTCACCGTTCCGGTCTTTTCATAGGCTGAAGCCGCCGGCAGCACCACGTTGGCCATCTGCGCCGTCTCGGTCAGAAACAGCTCCTGGACCACCAGGAAGGCGTGCCTGGCCGCCAGCTTGTCCTTCTTCAGAGGATTAGCGCCTATCACCCACAGCGCTTCCAGCTCCTCGCAGGGCAGCATTTCCGCGAGGTTCATGCCAGCCTGTGGGGCCGGCTGATATCCCGGCAGCAGCTCGGGCAGCAGCCCCATGTCCGCCGCCCCGCGCGAGTTCGAGTAGTCCAGCAGGCACACGTACTTCACCGGGATGCCCAGCGAATCGCCGAACTCGACCAAGCGCGCCACCGCCTCACCCTTGATGCCGTCTCCGAACACGATCACCAGCTCGGGCTCTTTCTTCAGGTCCTCTCCGAGCGACTCGATGCCGGCCAGTTCCTCTCCCGGGCCAATCCGCACGCTCCGCGCCGCGTAGTTATCCTCGCGGACCGGGCCGTAGACCACCGTGTAGACGTGCGCCTGATGGTGACGGTAGTTGGCGCGGATCTGGAAGGAGAGGAAGGGATGCTGCTGCGCCAGATCGCTGGCTACTACCAGCACTGCCTTGCTGCTGTAGAGGTCGGCGGTCGTGGCCAGACTCCTGGCTGACGCGCGCGGCTCGGAACCTAGCGCCTCCACCAGGCTCACCACGTCCCCGGTGCGGTGGTGGTCGATGTGGTTGGTGTTCAACCCCTGCCGCGCGAGTTTCTGTAAGTAGTAGTTCTCTTCGTTGGTGGTGTGGTTCGAGGCGACGATTCCGAGGATGCCGCTGCGGGTCTTGAGCTCGAAAAACTTCGCCGCCACCACGGACAGCGCTCTGGCCCAGGAAACCGGTTCCAGCCCGCGCTCGCTCCGCATCAGCGGCGAAAGCAGCCGTTCCTCGAAGTCTGCGGCGTAACGCCCCTTGATGCACAGGAATTTGCCGTTGATCCCCGAAGGGTCGCGGTTGTTCCCTCGCATCAGCTCGTTGTGGTAGACGCCCAGGGTGGTCTTGCACCCGTCAGAACAATGAGTGCAGATCGTCCCCACGTGGGTCATCTCCCAGGGCCGCGTCTTGTAGCGGTACATGCCGCTGGTCAGCGCGCCCACCGGGCAGATGTCGATGCACATGCCGCATTCGTCGCACTCCAGGTGATCGCCGCGGTTGGGCGCGATTTCGCTCGATCCGCCGCGATTGACGATCCCCAGCGCCCCCACTCCCATCCCTTCCTTGCAGATCCGCACGCACCGGAAGCATAGAATGCAGCGCGGCTTGTCGTAGTACACCACCGGCGACCACTGCTTCTCATCGACGTGGTACTTGACCTCCAGAAACCGGCTCTCCGCGGCCCCGTAGGCCACCGTCATGTCTTGCAGCTCGCACTCGCCGCCCTTGTCGCACACCGGGCAGTCCAGGGGATGGTTGGTCAGCAGGAACTCCAGCATCGCCTTGCGCGCCTGCTTCACCTGCTCGGTCGCAGTCCGCACCACCATCCCCTCGGCCACCGGCAGCGTGCAAGCGGTCATCAGCTTGGGCGCTTTCTCGACTTCCACCAGGCACATGCGGCAGGCGCCTTGCAGCGCCAGTCCTTCGTAGTAACAGAAGCTGGGGATCTCGATCCCGGCCCGCCGCGCCGCTTCGATGACCAACGTCCCCGCCGCTGCCTCCACCGGCCGGTCATCGATCCTGAGCTTGACCAGATCAGCCATCAGCCTTCAGCCTTCGCCAATGGACATGGCTTGCCGTCCAGGTGCGCCTCGAATTCGTCACGGAACTTCTCGACGAAGGCCAGCATGGGCATCGCCGCCGCGTCCCCCAGGGGACAGAAGGTGCGACCCAGCATGTTCTTTGCGATATCGCCCATCAGGTCGATGTCGCTGGCCAGCCCGCCGCCCTCGTGGAACCGCGTCATGAGCTTCCTCAGCCAGGCCGTTCCTTCGCGGCAGGGGATGCACCAGCCGCAACTTTCGTGGGCGTAGAACCGCATGATCCGCATGGCGGCCCGCACCATGCAGGTGTCCTCGTCCATCACCACCACGCCGCCGGAGCCTAGCATGCTCTTGGCCCTGGCCACCGCGTCAAAATCCATCGCCAGGTCGCATTCCTCGGCCTTGAGCACCGGGCACGACGAACCTCCCGGAATCACCGCCTTCAACTTCTTTCCGTCCCGGACGCCCCCGGCTACCTCGTAGATCATCCGCAACAGGTTGAAGCCCATGGGCAGCTCGTAGACGCCGGGTTTGTTGACGTGACCGGAAATGCAAAACAGCCGCGTTCCTCCGTTCCTCGCCGTGCCCAGCGCCGCAAAGGCGGCCCCGCCGTCCTGGATAATGGCCGGCACCGAGCAGTAGCTTTCGACGTTGTTCAACACGGTGGGGCATTGGTACAGGCCGGCCAACGCCGGGAACGGCGGGCGGATCCTGGGTATGCCGCGCTTGCCCTCCAGCGACTCCAAAAGCGCCGATTCCTCGCCGCACTCGTACGAGCCCGCCCCGGTATGCGCGTAGGCGTCGAAATCGAATCCGCTCCCCAGGATGTTCTTCCCCAGGTAGCCGCGCTGGTAGCACTCCGCTATGGCCCGGTCCATGATCTCGATCAGGTAGCGGTACTCGCCGCGAATGTAAATGTAGCCGGCGTGCGCCTCCACCGCCCGGCCCGCGATCAGCATCCCTTCCAGGAGCTGGTGCGGATCGTTCTCCATCAGCAGCCGGTCCTTGCAGGTCCCCGGCTCGCCTTCGTCCGCGTTGACCACGATGTACTTGGGCTTGGGCGAATTGCGCGGCACGAAGCCCCATTTCAGACCCGTCGGGAATCCCGCCCCGCCCCGGCCCCGCAGGTTCGAGATCTTCACCTGTTCGATGATCTCCTCCGGCTTCATCGCGAGCGCTTTTCGGAACCCCTGGAAGCCATCTGTGGCCAGGTAGGTGTCCAGCGATTGCGAGTCCTCCAGGCCGAACCGGCGGGTCAGCACCTTGACCTCCAGCGGGCTGGGTTCGTTGTACAGCATCGCTCAGCCCGCCTCCCCTAGCGCTTCGATCAGCCGGTCGAACTTCTCCGGCGTGACAGAGTGATGGAACTCGTAATTCACCTGGAGCGCCGGCGCCCAGCAGCAGCGCTCCGATGCACTCCACCTCTTCCAGCGAGAACTTCCCGTCCGGGGTGACCTCCTTGTTCCCGATGCCCAGTTTCCGGCAGGCATGCTCGAACAACTCGGCCCCGCCCAGCAGCAGGCAACTGATGTTGGTGCAGATCTGGATGTGATGCTTCCCTAGTTGCTTCTTCCGCAACATCGAGTAGTACGAGACCACTTCCTCGACCTCTGCCGGCTGCACCCCCTCGCGCCGCGCCACCTCTTCGATCAGCTCCGGAGTCGCCGCTCCCAGCTCGTCCTGCGCGTACAGCAGCATCGGCACCAGGGCCGAGCGCTCCCGGCCGGGAGGGTAGCTCTTCAGCAATCTCTCGAACTTCGCTTCCAACTCCGGCGAAAGAATCATAGGAACAGCCGCGAGCGGCTAGCGGCTTTACCTGTCCACGTCCCCCAATACAAAGTCCACACTCCCCAGCGTGGAGACCACGTCCGCGAGGATCTGCCCCTCGATCATCTTGGGCAGCGCTTGCAGGTTGCCGAAGCTGGGGCCGTGAATGTGCACCCGGTGGGGCTTGGCCGTCCCGTCGCTCACCACGTAGTACCCCAGTTCTCCGCGCGGGGATTCGATCACCTGGTAGACTTCCCCAGCCGGCACCCCGAAACCCTCCGTCACGATCTTGAAGTGATGGATCAGGGCCTCCATCTGGGTCTTCATCTTCTCGCGGTCCGGCAGCACCACCTTGGGCGCATCCGCCTTCCAGGGACCTGCCGGCATCCCTTCCAGCGCCTGGGTGACGATGCGCGTGCTCTGGCGCATTTCCTCGATGCGCACCTGGTAGCGAGCGTAGACGTCGCTCTCCCTCCGCGTGGGTATCTCGTAGTCGAACTGCTCGTAGCTGCTGTAGGGTTCCGCCTTTCGCGTGTCCCACTTCAAGCCCGCCGCGCGCAGCATCGGCCCGGTCACGCCCAGATCCAGCATGTCCTCCAGCGAGATCCTCCCCACCCCTTTGGTGCGCCGCATCCAGATCGGATTGTTGGTCAGCAGGTCCTCGTACTCGTCCACATGGCTGGGGAACGCCTCGATGAATCGTTTCACCACAGCTTGCCAGCCGCGCGGCGGCTCCAGCGCCAGCCCCCCGATGCGGAAATAGCTGGTCATCATCCGCTGGCCGGAAAACATCTCGAAAATCCGCAGGATGTCCTCACGCTCCCGGAAGCAGTACAGGAACACCGTCATCGCGCCGATGTCCAGGGCATGCGAACCCAGCCACACCAGGTGGCTGTTCAGGCGGGTCAGCTCGGTCAGCAGCACACGCATCCACTGGGCGAAGGGCGGGATTTCCAGGCCCAGCAAGCGCTCCACCGCCAGGCAGTAGCACAGGTTGTTCGATAGCGGCGCCAGGTAATCGATCCGATCCGTGAGCGTGACGGCCTGCTGGTAGGTCTTCTCCTCGCACTGTTTCTCGATTCCGGTGTGCAGGTAGCCGATCTCGCTGGAGGCCTTCACGATGGTCTCGCCGTCCAGTTCCAGCATCAGCCGCAGCACCCCGTGCGTGGAGGGATGCTGCGGTCCCATGTTCAGCGCCAGCCGCCGGGGCGCCGCCTGCGGTTCGCCGTTGATCGCCGGTTCGCTCACCCTTCAACCTGTCGAGTCTTTGTAGCTGTACTTGTAACCATGCACCGGGTAATCCTTGCGCAGGGGATGTCCCTCCCAGTTGTCTGGCATCAGGATCCGCCGCAGCTCCGGGTGGTTGCGGAAGACCACCCCGAACATGTCGAACACCTCGCGCTCGTACCAGTCCGCCGAGCGCCACACCCCGGTCACCGAGTCGATCTCCGCCGGATCGCCCCCCACCCGGCATTTCAGCCGCACCCTCTGATTTCGCTCCAGGGAGTGCAGGTGATACACCACTTCAAACCGCGGTTCCTCCGGATACCAGTCCACCGCGGTGATCCCGCTCAGCCGGATGAACTGCTGCTCCTGCTTCAGGTACTGGCAGGTCTCGACGATCTTTTCGCGCGCGATCTCCAGCGTCAGTTCACCCCGATCGAACTTGCCGCCGGCCACCACCGAGGGGTTCCAGGTTTCCAGTGCTGCGGCCAGGGGGGACTCTTTCAGGGCGTCGGGTAGCATTCCCAGTTACAGGGGTCGGTCGCCCTGCTCCTCGACCGACCAGTCCAGGGCTCCTTTCTTCCAGATGTAAAAGAATCCCGCCAGGATCAGAGCCACGAACACCAGCATCTCGACGAAGGCGAACAACTTCAACTGGCGGTACACCACCGCCCAGGGGTAGAGGAAAACCGTTTCGATGTCGAACAGGATAAAGATCATCGCCACCAAATAGAACTTCACGCTGAATCGCTCCCGGGCGCTGCCCCGCGGCGCCAGGCCGCATTCATACGGCATGTCCTTAACCCGGTTGCGCACCCTCTGACCCAGCAGCGCGGAAGCCCCCAGCATCCCCCCCGCTATCACCATGGCGATGATCACCTGGAGCAGAACAGGAAGATAGATCTTGGTGTAAAGGCTTGGCATCAATCTGGAAGGGACTGAAGGCCCTTTAACTTGACTATAATGAGGGGCGAAACAGGGTGTCAAATGCCGGGTGAGGTTTTTCAATAACCGCCCTATGGAGATTGTCATCAACGGCCACCCCAGGGAGGTCCCGGAAGGCCAGACCGTGCTGGATCTACTGGCCAGCCTGGAGCTGGATCCGGCCCGCCTGGCCCTGGAGCTGGACGGGCGCATCCTCAAGCCATCCCATTGGGGGGAAACGGTCTTACACCCCGGGGCCCGCCTGGAAATCGTCCATTTTGTCGGCGGCGGCTAAAAAAACTCTTCCCAGGGCATTGACACGGCTGTCGAGTGCAGTACAATCCTGAGAGGCGAGCAAATTCTAAACGGAAGTGGTTCTCCATGTTCAAAACAAAAAAGAGCAGACCTGCTCCATCTCCCCCGTCTGAGGCCTTTTGCAGCAGCGAGGTTTCCAGAATAGCCAACATCAGCCTGCGGCAGTTGCAGTGGTGGGATGAACGCCACGTCGTCTCACCTCACCATCAGGGCCATCGACGGGTTTATTCTCCCGAAGAGGTAGTCGAGATCAGCGTTATCGCCGAGCTGCGCCGCAAGGGCTTCTCTCTACAGAAGATCCGGCGGGTGCTGCGATACTTGCAGCGGGAGATGGGGCGGCGGCTGAGCGACGTGCTCTCCGCCCAGTCGGCCCTGCACCTGCTCACCGATGGGAAGTCCATCTACCTGGAGGACCGCTACGAACGCATCATCGATATTCTTAAGGCCGCCCGCCAGCCCATGTTCCTGGTTTGCGTCAGCGACCAGGTCCGCCGCCTCAGCGCCGGACTGAAGAAGCCGGTCCGTTCGGAGTCCTTGGCCGCCGCCCGCAAAGTCCGGGCCGTCTAGTTTCGCGCAGAGCCGCAAAGTTCTCGCAAAGAGCGCTAAGAATCAACAGGTTCTTGACTTTGCGCCCTTTGCGTCTTTGCGCGAAACGCGTCTTTGCGCGAAACCAAGGGCTGCTATACTGAAAGTGAACTCCGGAGTCACAAGAATGGCTCGACGCCGACTTTTTCTCTTTTTTGCCCCGCTCATCATCCTGGCCTGCTCGCTTTTGGGCGGCATCTACGGGCCGGGCCTGGAGGGCGCTTCCGCCGCCGCCTCGGACGACGATATCAACGCCGGCGTCAAGACCTTCACCAAGGTGCTCAGTCTGGTGGAGGAGAACTTTGCTGACCCGGTCAGTCCGGACAAGGCCATCTACAAAGGCGCGA
>CAVRZY010000285.1:0-6645 GCA_963725415.1 uncultured Acidobacteriota bacterium
CTTACTTCCAGAAAGCCTTCCAGCGTCCGCCCGCCGGAGGTGGCAACCTGCACCTTAACGTCGTGGACTTCGCCGGGTTTGCCGCCCATCATCCAGAAAACGGCGAAGCTGCCGGTGGGTGCGGGGGCATGTTCCTCGGAGAGGTCGATGAGGCGCGCCGTGGTATCGCGCCCGGAATAGCGCAGCACCGAACTCGCGGTCACGGTCTCAATGGTCTCGTCCGGCTGCAATTCCTTGGTGAAGCTCATGGCATAATCAAAAATCTCTCCCGGCGTCTTTTCGGTCTTCAGCCTCATGACCGTGGCCTCCTCGGCACTTCGCCGGTATACGGGTGGCCGTTCACGGAGCCCTGGCGCGACCGGCCGGGAAGGCTCTGTCGCCGGCCCTCCGGGATGTCCGGATTCAGACGCCCGGAAACCGTTGCCGAGCCAGACAGACTTCCCTCCAAGGCAATCAATTCTGGTCCGGGTACCGTGAGTTCCGCGGAAATCGAGCTTGCGCCCGAGATGGACGAAGCAAGCGTTATTTGCGTGCTGAGTTCGCCGGCGGTCTCCGCCGCTCCAGAAACTGAGGCAGCGAGTGGGATGACAGTTGTTAATTCCCCAGAGACACTGCCGCTGCCGGAAACCTCCGCCGCAAATTGCTCTGGCGGGGTGCCCAGGGTTAGGTCGCCTGTTACCGTTGCCGTGCCACTGATTGACGCGACAAAGGGTATTTCGGTGCTCAGATCTCCTGCCGTCACTCCAGAGCCGCTGACAGAGGCTCCTAGAGGGATAACCGTAGTCAGGTCGCCCGTTGATGCCCCGGAACCGCTGGCGGCGGCTTCCAGAGGGATGGCCGTGCTCAGTGCGCCCACGGCCGCTCCGGAGCCGCTGGCAGAGCCTTCCAGAGGGATGGCCGTACTCAATGCGGCTGCGGCCGCTCCAGAGCCGCTGGCAGAGCCTCCTAGAGGGATGGCCGTAGTCAGATCGCCCGCCGCCGCCCCGGAACCGCTGATGGATCCTGCCAGGGGAATTGCTGTGCTCAGATCGCCCGTCAATGCCCCGGAGCCGCTGATCGATGCTGCCAGCGGAATGGCGGTTGTCAGGTCCGCCTGGGTTGCGGCTCCTCCGGCAAGGTCGCCAGCCAGATGCGCTGCGCCGGCGGGCACCGTCAAGTCGGCGGCAGCATCAGCCCCAGCGGCCAAATCACCGGCAAGCGAAATTTGTGTCGTCAGGTCGGATGTGGTCTCCGCTGAGCCCGCCGCCGTCCCACCCAGGAGAATCGCTGTGGCAAGTACAGCCGCCAGAAGCCCTGAACCTGCCGCGTCCCCAGCCATTTGGATTGCCGTGGTCAGAGCTGCCGCAACCGCCGCACCCCCTGATATCGCTGCCGCCAGCGGAGTCGAATCATAAATCTGCCAGGTGACAATGACCTGGCCTTTTGCGGCCGCCGAGCCATTGATGTTGGTCGCAGCGTAATTTCCGGCTCCAGCTCCTGCCCCGGCTGGAGCGGTACCAGCGGAGACGGCGCTTACACCGTTCTGGCCTGCCGTGCCCCCTCCGCCGCTTACGCCGTCTCCGGCTCCTCCTGTGGGCAATCCTCCGTTGTTCCCGTTGGCTGAAATTCCTCCGCCAGCTCCGCCACCACCACCATGGTGGCATTGGCGTTCGCTCCGTTGCCGCCCTTCCAGATGACTACACCGGTAGGCCCGCTGGTGGTCCCGTTATTCCCTCCCGGACCGCCTAATCCACCGCCCGTGGAGGCGCCACGCTTGCCGTTTCCGCCACCGGCAGCGCGGATTTCATTGTTGTTGTAGGAAGAATAACTTCCTTGCGTTCCGTTGTTGTTGTTTGACCCTGCCGCGCCCGCCGCGCCCACGACGATAGTTTTCGCTGAGGCAGAAGCCACATTGGTCAGCCCAGCAATTCGCGCGTAATCGCCGCCGCCTCCACCTCCGCCACCCATCGTCGCATTGCGGCTTCCCGCTCCGCCGCCGCCGCCGGCCCACACTTCGACCTGAACGAGCAGGCCGTTATTCCCGGAATAGGTCGGCGCCGTCCAGGTGCCATTCGAGGTGTAGGTGTTCTGCGTGGACATTGCCTATTTCTACCGGTCCATCAAGCGCTGGGGAATCTTCCAGCGCGCCAGAGTCTCCTTCATCTGCTTCACCTTTTCCGCCTCCGGAATCAGGTAGAGATGCCAAAAGAATTCCGAATTCACGAGTCCCAGGGCGTTGAAAAGGTCGATCAGAGTCGTATATTTCAGGCCGTATTTGGCCACGTTCCGGCTCATCACGTAATCGTCGAGCAGATGGCGCGGGTCGATGGTGGCCTCTGCATTCGTCTCCTCGATTGTCGGCGTGCAGTTCTGTAGGGCTTCCTCCATCGTGAGATCATCGAGCGGCCGCCAAATGTCCGTTCCCCAGTCCGAAGCAATAATGCACCATCCGCAGGTGCCGATGTTCCGGCCATCGCGCCGGAAATATTCGTCATAGTCGCCATCGAATCGCCGCCATGTCGCGGCCATTATTGGCCACGGTGTCGCGCGGGATGAAGTTCGTCACGTCGATGAGTTCGGGATGGACGAGGGTGTCGGAATCGAAGTAGATGTTCCAATCGTTCTCCATCTCACGGGCCAGTTGTAGATTTGGAGTTTCTCGTACTGCACCGGCCAACCGGGAAACATGCGCGCCTTGATGATGCGAAACTCAGCCCCTATCCGCTCTGCATAGTAGTGCAAGAGCGGATAGGTCAGCGCGGTGATCTCCGGCGCGTAGTTGCCGATATTGAGCGTAAAGACCGTCTTCCGAATTGCCATCATTCGGGCCTATCAGCTCAGGGTTATCGTCAGCGCCCCAATCGCGAAAGAAGGCGCAGGGTCGCCATTGTTCACCGTCTTCGGGGTGGTGAGCGGACCCCAGAAAAGGAAATTCGCGCTTTCATCGAGGATCGCGAACGCCACGATCTGGCCCCAGTCGGCCGTTGGCGCGCCGAAGGTAATGGCCGCAGTGTTCTTCGTGAGGCCATCCGTACCCGATGTTGCATCCCAATTCGCATCGAGTGGTGGGACGTTGACGCGGGCGTAACCCTTGCCTCCCGCCACTTCGGTGCCGCCGCCCGCATCGCTCGGGGTAACGGTATAGAGTGCCACATTGAGTTGCGTCGGCTTCGTGTATGAGCCGGTCCGGAAGAGGTGCTTGATCAGCGCCACTTCCAGATAATCAGACATGTTCCCAGCCATATTTCACCTCATTCCGAAATTGTTTGCCCTTCATCCGCAAAGACGCCTACGATCTGGCCGCGGCAGGCGTCGCAATGAATGTGTGAATGCGCGGTCCGGTCAATGGTGTGGTCCATCACCTTCTCGGATGCGTCAAACGCTGCCCACCGGTGGATAGATCGACCTCCAGGGCCTTCACGTTCGATGCCGCCTTGAGTGCGCCGCCCTCAGCGACCCTTTGGGTTGCCTCGGCATACAGTCCCCGCTCCGCCTTCGCCATCGAGCGGTACTGATCACTCTTGGTTCGGTAGTCCACTGAGTCCGCCGCCACCGTGGGATCGCTTGAACCAATCTTGAGGGCGGCGAGTTGGGTGAAGGCGAAGGAAGCGGCCAGATGGCAGAAACCGTCGAAGTCGCTCTCTGGAATCGTCGCATACTGGACGACTTCAACCGTGCCGCCGCCGGAAGTTGTATCCTCACCCGCCTGGTTGTAAGTCAGTGTGATCTCATCATCGGCGCTGGCAACTTCAAATGCTCCATTGAATGAGGCATCGACGACGTTCTCGACAACGATCTCGTCGCCTTCCGCAGCTCCGTGGGCTTCGGTGGTGGTGAGGGTCACAACACCGGTGTCCCGCACGGCTCCGTCAGGATCAGCCCCAATCTCAGCGGGTGCCGGTTCGGGCACGGAATGCCGGGCGGTGAATTTCAGCCGCAGCGTCTGGCCGACCGCCAGAGTGTCTTCCAGCAACCGAAGCACCTGGCCATCCGGGTGCTGATAAATTTCCCAACCGTCGGCTTCGAGCTCCGGTGAATCGCGCTCATCCTCGGCAAGCGGGAAGAAGACCTGCTTGACTTCCGAAAATCCTTCCTCCCACTCCACCGGCAACTCCAGATCGTAAGAGCCCGCCCCGGCAATGTCCGCCACAACCGTGCGCGGCCGGTCTTTGGAGTATTGCCCGACTGCATCACCGATCGCGGTATCCTTGTCCGGCTGGATGAGGTTCCCCGATGCATCCTTGAGCAGGATATCCAGCCGGTCGCGGAATTCATCGAGCTGCCTGGCCATTAGAAACTCGAAACTAGAAACTGGAAACTCGGGCGGGGGCCGGGCCAGCACCTAGAACCCAGCCCCCAGCACCTGTTTCCCTTACGCCGGGATCCCTGCGTACCCGCCGCGATAGTCGAGCAGATCGCCCGAATACTCGTGGCGCACCTTGTAGATCAACTGGTCGTTGGTGAACATTGCGCCCACCGTCGGCTGGTCGGCCAGCAGGATTTCCGGCGCTTGCCGGCCCTGCAGGAACCCAATCTCGAGGATGTCCACGTTGCCGCTGATGTCGAACAGATACCAGCGGTCGGCATCCGTCTCCAGCGGGTTGGCGAAGATATTCTCATTGTTCGCGCCAAAGCGGTGGTACCAGGGATTCGGGGCAGCAGTGTAGGGGGGCGTCTGGTTGATCGCCATGGCGATGGAGTGCAAGGCCTTGGGGACGACGAGCAGGTAAGGCCCCACCAGTCCGAGCTTCTCGCTGCTATCGCCTTCCACCTGATTAAAGAAGGCCAGGTCGGCAGCATCGAGTAATGCGATGCTGGTGGCAAGTGTGGCGGAGAGTGCGGTCGCACAGGTGTTGGCACCGTGACTCGCGTGGAACCACCTTACGCTATCGGGATCGTATACGGCACCGCCGGCCGTGGTAGCTCCCGCCGTGGCAAAGCCCCATACAAACTTGGCGAGGGTACGCGCGGCAGAACGGCCGAGCCGTCCGACGATCTTCGCGATCAGCCCGACGTCATCGTTGATGATCGCCTCGCGCGTGATCGTGGCGATGTTGCCGCGCTTGGTCACGGCATAGCTGATCTTCTCATCGGTGAAGGGGTCGATCTCGGTAAAGGGGGCCCCCTCGAGCACCGTGTCGAGATCATCGAAGTAGCCGACCCTGACCCGCTCCTGGGTCCGGAAATCCGCCGGCGAGGTTACCGATGTGACCAGATCCTGCCAGCGGTAATTGACGGCCCCGTAATCCTTCAGGAGCAGCCGGTTGAGCGTGGACGCCAGTGCCGCCGGGAAACCGGAAGTCTCGAAGTCTGCGGTGATCCGCTTGTCGAAGGTTTTTCCGGTCACTGCCGGATCGCCGGTGAAGGTGGTGTAAGCTTCGCGAATGCCAGAGAAGGCAGGGATGTTCGCGAGTTCCGCACCCTGCACCACCTTGATTAGGCCCTTCCCATCGCGCTCGAGCTTGACCTCGTGCGTCAGCCCGAAGAGCTTGTCGAGGGCGATCTGGCGCTTGTCGTAATCCATTAAGGTAACGCGCACCGCCGGGTCTGCCATCTGGTGCGCGGGAACCACCTGGGCGAAGCTGGCCCGGATGGCCGCGATGTCGGTTTGGAGGTCCTCCTTCTGGAAGAGCCTGCCCTTGTACCGCCGCTCGATCTCCTGGGCGAGTGGTACGGGCAGCGCCGAGGCCAGCAACTCCGAGGCGAGGGTGGCGGAGCACTGCGTCTTGCGGGCTTCCTCGATCACAGGTCCGGCGTTGGTTAGAAGCGCACGATCGGCCTCCGAAAGCGCTGCCGGAGGGGCAGGGTCGGGCGCTTTGGGCGGGGGGATTGCAGCGAGCGCCACCGTGACGCGCTCATGCACGTCTTCGACTTTCCCGTTGTCATTCCAATCGAGTCCCTGCAGCTCGGCCTCAAAGGGCTCCGCCTTTTGGGGAGCGAAGTTTTTGATCGCCTGCAGGACTCGCATGATTTTCTCTTTCATAGTGCCTCCTGCTTTCTTCGTCCCTGCAGTTGGGTCGACCTCTGCGGCGGGACTGAACTCTTCGAAACTTTCGGGGTTGGATGCCACCATCCTCAGCACACGGCCGCCAGCATCCGGGCGGGATACCAGATCCACGCTCCGCACCGCGAGGACGCGCTTCACCCGCCCCATCGAGAGCCCTTCATGGGGCTCCGGCTCAAAGCTGATGTCCACACTCATGCCGCCGATTCCGGGTGGCGCTTGGGCGATAGCGCGGAACTTGGAGGCCCACTTTTCCGGCTCGAGCAGATGGAGCGTGGAAACGAGCGCACCTTCTCCCATGCGGGCATTGCTGTGGTAGCCAATCAAATCTTCGATCGACCGCGTCTTGCCAGCCATCAGGTCGGCGAGCGGCTGATGGTCGCGGTAGCAACGCACATTCTCGAACATCCCGGCATCCCGGGCCAGGACGTCGCGCGTGAACTCGAAGCGCCTGGACTCGGCCACTCCGACGCGTGCGATCTCGACGTCCCAGGCCTTGCCCTCGGCGTCGGCGGCGGCGAGCAACCGGCAGGGAAATTCCGCACGAAGCACCGAACCTTGAGCGGCCTCCGGCCACTGCATCTTCTCCGCGGCGTATAGGGCCTTGAGCTTGGCGATCGCCTTCTCCTAGCAATACGTACTCGGTCGCGGCCACGACATAT
>CAVRZY010000286.1:0-38185 GCA_963725415.1 uncultured Acidobacteriota bacterium
GGCGGGCCTGCCAGGGCATGACAGGCGGGGCGCCTGTCCTACTCTGGTCCGAGCAGCAGTCTGACGCCTTCCTGCCGGAACACGCTCACACCATCGATCCCGGCTACCGCGGCGAAATCCGTTACTTCCTCAGGCGAAGCTGCCGACCGCCTTGGCCTCGTCCTCGAAGACGTCGAACACCGCGTACAGCTTGGTGAGCTGGAGCAGCTCCCTGACCCGCTTGGTCACATGCAGCAGCTTCAGTTGCCCGGCCTGGTTGGTCGTTGAGGTAAAGGCCGAAACAAGTTCGCCAATGCCGCAACTGTCGATGTAGGAAACCTCCCCCAGGTTCAGCAGGATCTTCTTGTGACCCTTGCCCAGCATCTCGCGGACCCCTTCCCGAAGACTGCTGGCGCCGTCTCCCAGCGTGACCCGGCCGGAAACATCGATTACCGTTACGCCGCCGACCTGGCGGGGACTCAGTTTTACCCTCACGAATCTATCCTCCTCGCATGCATGCGGTTCAGCCTACTGTACCACTAACGCCCCATTCCTTTGCGTCCCGCGAAGATTCCGGGTGTTGGCCACTTTCGGTGTCGCCGGCCCATATCGGAGGTAGGACAAGCCCCTGGCCTGTCATGGCCCGAGTGGCAATCTGTATACCTCTTTGGGAGACAGTACCGCAGCGCCTCAGCGCAGCGACACGCTCTGCGCCCCGGAGACCCCCTGCCGGTTGGTCAGGGTCACCGAAACCGACTGAATCGTGTCCACCAGGTTGGTGACGTTCGTTACATCCCCCTGCAAGGTGAACGAGACCGTGGCCGTGAACAGGCTACCGTAGGCCTGGGATTGCGTCCCCTGGAACCAACCCAGGAAGTTCGGTTCCACGTTCAGCGTGATCTTGGTCGTGGTAACATTCTCGCCCGCCGTCGGGGTCACCTGGAAGTCCATCTGGGTGACCGAGCGGCTGGTCGCGTACCCTCGCGCCAGCAGCGTGAAAGTGTTGGTGGTTTTCGCCGACACCTCGACGTTCAGCAGCCGGGGCGCCGATTGCGGCACTACCAGGTTCAGCGCAGGCGGATTGGTGGGCGTCAGGTCGATCCCCGCGTCGGTCGCGAACGACGGCGTCAGGGTGATGGTTCCGGCCACCGTGCCGGTCTGCAATTTGATCTGCGTCGCGTTCTGCGGGAACACCGCCTTGGTGGTGTTGGCCGGGATGGTGAAGTTCACCGTTCTCCCCCCGGTGGCGAATTGCACCGCCGGGTCATTGCTGAACACGTCGGAGTTGAACGTCAGGGTCAGCACACCCGTGAGCGCCAGAGGATACGGAGCCGCCATCGTCAGGCCAATAGCCGGCTGTTGCATGGGCTCCTGCGGCCCGCTGGGCGCCTCGAGCCTGTAGGTCGGCAGAGGATCCGGTGCGCTCGCCGTACCCGAGAGCGTGAAGGTCTGGGCATCCACCTTGAGGGTGGCCGTCGAGGCCCCCGTTGCCGTGGGCGTGAACTGAATCGTGAACGTGGCCACTGCCGCCGGCTGCAACGTCAGCGGGAGGCTGGGCAAATCCGAAAGCGCAAAAAACGTCGTTGTGCCCGTGACGCTGATGCTGTTGAGGGTGCCGGGCGCCGTCCCGTTGTTGGCGATGAAGAAGCGCACTGTGGCGGTGCGGCCTACCGGGATCGGGGTGAAGAACACAGACCCGTTGTTTTGCACCACGGTGCTCACATCCCCGATCGCGTACGAGTACGCCAGCGTGGGACCCAATCCGGCGCCCCTCACGTCAAAGGTATCGGCGCCGATCCGCAAGCGGCCCGAGGTCCACCCGGGCTGGGTTGGGGTGAAGGTGATGGTAAACGTAATCGCCCCGCCCACCGGTAGCGTCAGGGGCAGGAACGGCACGTCGGTCAACTGAAAGCCCGTCCCCAGGACGCTAATCGCGCTGATGGTGCCATCGGCATTGCCGGTGTTGCGCACCCTCACCGGGAGGCTGCTCTTATCGCCGATCACCGCATCCGGCATCACGATCACCTGATTGGGCACAAGCGTGGTGGGGGCGGTATCCAGGCCCGTCTCGTAGGCAAACACGGGGCCGGTAGCCGGGCCCACCAGGTTGAAACTGACCTGCCGGTCCACGAAACCCATGCTCACCGCGCCTTGGCTAGTCTGCAATTGCGTGGGAGTGAAGTTCACGGTGAAGCGCAGATCCTTCCCGGCATCGACCGTCGCCGCCAGCAGTGGCAGACCCGTCAACTGGAACACCGCCCCGGTCAAAGTGATCGAGTTCACGACCCCGGTGCCGCTGCCCCGATTGGTGAGCACGATGACGGCCGAGGAGGTGGCGTTCACGGCCGTGGCCGGAAACGTCACCGTGCCGCCCGGCTGCAAAAGGCTGGCGTTGCCGCCCGGCTGCGGGATGTAGCTGAAGCCGAATTCCGGCGCCACTCCCGCCAGAATCACCGTTACCTTTCCGAAACTCCGCGCTTCCACGTAGCTGAAAACGAGCTGAGCCAGCACCCGGTTGCTGGTGCTAGGCAGAAACCGCATACTGACGCCCAGGCTGGCGTCCACCCGCAGCGTGGTGGGCACGCTGGGCGTTCCGTTAATGATGAAATCGGTTGACCCGGTCAGGTCCAGCATGGTCACGTCCGCCGTCGTGGTCCCGCGATAGGTCAGCGTCACCGACACCGTCGTGGCCAGCCCGATCGCGTCGGCAGGAATGGTGACGGTCGAGCCATCACTCACGTTCGCCACCGTCGAGGCGTATTGCACCCGCACGGTGAAAGGCGGGGCCTGGGATTGCGCCATGGGCGCCACCAGCAGCAGCGCCACCACCGCCAGAAGCACAAAACTCGTAAGCCGCGACATGATTACTCTCCCCTCCCTGCTGGCACAAAGTACACGGCGGGCTCCCGGCTCGCATCCAGCACCAGGAGCGGTTCGCTAGCCTCCCCGCCGGCCTTCAGCAAGAACAGGGAGTTCCTTGAAAGCGGCTCCAGGAAGGACGGCTCGAAATCCAGCTCGATCTGCGACCACAAGCTGCGAGTGGCCAGCACGTACGCATTCAGCGTCCTTTGAGACTTGTTCGCCAGCAACAGCAGTCGCCCGTCCCGCGAGAGCGCCAGCCCCACCGGGTCGGAAATCCCACTGCCCTCGTCGGCAAACACCATCCGCGCAGCCTCCTGCCGGAAATTGGCGATTTCGAGAACCTGGCGGCTGGTGGCGTCGGCGACAAACAGGTCGCGCTCATTGGCGGCCAGCGCGATAGCGGCAGCTTGCCCCACCGCAGCCAGCAGCCTCGGCTCTCCCTCCGTACCAACCAGGTACAGCCCCCCGCCCGCCTCAGCCTCGACTCCTACCACAGCATAGTCGCCAGCGGGGCCCATCGCCAGCGCCGATACCCGCCCCGGCAGGTCCACTACCGGACCGGCCGCCGCCGCGCGTATGAACTGAATCCGGCCTTCCGTCGAGGACGCGATCACCGCCGCCGTCGCGTCCGCGCTCCAGGCGATCCGCCCGGCGTCCGGCAGCGCCCCCTCAACCATGCTCCAGCTCAGATTCGATTCCAGCCCGCTGATCCAGTACACCTCGCCGCCCGTCCTGGCCAGCGCGCTGCTGCCGCCCGGAGCGATAGCCGCCCAGTCCAGTCCGGCCGCCACCGCATCTCCAATATATGCGGCGCCCGGAATTCCCATGATCGGGCGAATACTGCGCGAGGAGGCCTCGAACACGTAACCGGAAATGGGTCCGCTGAGGCTGGTTTGCTGCGCGCCCAGGTTCAGTGCAGCGATTACAAGAATGCAGAGACACAAACTGAAAGGTTTTCTATCGAACATGAAAAAGGCCTTTCCGTGGAGAAATTTCACAGGCTTATCGCGGCCCGGCCACCGTCACCGGTCCGGGGGTCAGGGTGACGGGAGTAGTGACAGTGGTGGTTGTGGTGCCGTTTCCGCCACGCTTGGCCGCGACGATGCCGCCTATCACCGCGACCGCTCCCACCAGCCCCACCACCTTCCACTTCCGGGAACTGCTGGGCGCAGCACGGCCGCCTGCTCCGCCGCGCTGCGCGTTGCTCTGCGCGATCACCACGCTAGCCGTCTTGTTTCCGCTGGTGGCCGTGACCTTGATATTGAAGCGGCCCGGTTGATCGTTGGGGGTCAGGCCGCTGACACTCGCCTGTCCTTCCGCGTTGGTCTTGGCGGTCTGCGTCCGCAGCCATCCGTGAAAGACGCCGCCCGGCCCAGCGGCCGGTAGAGAGAAGATCACCTCGGCGCCCGCCACCGGCTTGTCGTTTTCGTCCCGAACCTCCACCACCGGCTGCGTGGCCGTCTTCGCGCTGATGTTGTTGATGGCGCCCTCACCCTGGAGAACTACGATCTTCAAGCCTCCCGTCGGGGCGACCAGTTTCGAACTGGGACCGCTCACCTGCTGTCCCAGGCCTGCCGGCGCCAGCGCCAAGGCTGCGCTCAGCAACAGTGCAAGGCTGCTTCTGGGGTACAAGAATGCCTCCTGAGTCAAATTGCCGGGCCTACGCGAGGGGCCAGACTGACAGCATACCGCATTCTGCCGTCTCGGGTGGGGCCGCTTCGACACACCAATCTGAGATTGTTAGGACGCTGGAGGCGTACGGTTGTGTTACGACATTAAGAAGTTTTAACCTTGGGCGCCCTTCCCGTCCGCCCCCCTCTTCCGGGCTACCCTCTGGTTGTGGATGCCTTCTTCACCCTGCACCGCGGCACCCCCCGGAGAAGGTCCGGGCAGTGACACGGCCACGCTGGAGGCCATCCGGCGCCTCCTCCCCCCGCTGCCGCCATCCCCTCGCGTCCTGGACTTGGGCTGCGGCCCGGGACGCCACACCCCGATCCTGGTCCGTGAACTTCGAACGCCCATCATCGCGGTGGACCTTCACGCGCCATTCCTCGCTCATCTCAAGCGCGATGCCGGGGCGGCGGGACTGGCCCACCTGGTGATCACCCCCGCCACTGTGGCGAGGGTCACTTCAGCTACGTTTTCTACCTGCTGCGCAAGGCCGACTGAGTCTCGTTGCAGGAGCGCCGAGTGAATCCGAATGCCTTTCATTGCAATGGGATGGGATCATAAGAGCGAAACATGATTCCTGCAACGAAGATGTTGCCAACAGAATCGTTGATTAGTCGCACGTGTCTTTTACGAGAGCGGGCTGGCGGCGATGCCGCTACCCTAGCGAGGGCGCCTTCAGCTACCTGTTCTGCCTCCTGTGGAAGGCCCGCTCACCAGCGCCCGCACCCTCAACCCCTACGGCCGTGACGCACGCGAAGAAGACGGCTGTTCCGTCCCCCGAAAGGCACTCCTGCCTTCGTAAAGCGCAATCCTGCCCTTTAGAGCTTCCGCCAGAGGCTGCTGGTTCTGTTGCGTGGCCAGGGCCAGGGCCCGGCGTGCGGTTTCAACGGCTTCCGGAAACCGGCCCGCCTCGGCGTAGGCGGCGGCCAGCGTGTCGAGGATGGCCGGTTCTCGTCCGCCGGATAGCTGGAGCGGCCCGCTCCGCGAGTCCGACGGCCTCAGTGCCGTTTCGGACCGATGCCTCGGGGCAGGTCGCCAGCACCCACGCCGTTTGCTTCAGAACAGCCAGGTGGTTCGGCTCGCCCGGAGCACCTTCGCGCCAGTGCGCCAGCGCCTCCGGGACCTTCCCCCGCAAGTAAAAGGTATCGCCCAGGCTGAAGTGGGCCTGAGCGAACTCCGGGATTGACCTCCACGGCCCTCTGCCAATGTGCGATCGCCTCGTCCAACCTTCCCTTCTGGGCCAGAGCACGCCCGAGGTTGTAGTGGGCCTGAGCGAAGTCGGGTTGACCTCGACGGCCTTCTGCCAATGCGCGATCGCTTCGTCCAGCCTTCCTTTCTGGAACAGGCCGGTCCCGAGGTTGTTGTGGGCCTCGGCGTAGTTGGGCTTGAGCTCTCGAGCGGCCTTCTGCCAATGCTGCGATCGCTTCGTCGCAGCTTTCCCTTCTCGGCCAGGCCGCGCCCGAGGTTGTTGTGGACCTCGGCGTACTCGGCGTTGATCTCCAGGGCCTTCTGGAACTGCGCGATCGCTTCGTCGAGCCTTCCTTCCGGCCAGGGCGACCCCGAGGTTGTTGTGGGCCTCGGCGTAGCTCGGGCTTGACCTCCAGGGCCTTCTGCTAATGTGTGATCGCTTCGTCGAACTCTCCTTGCTCGGCCAGGGCACGCTCCGAGGTTGTTGTGGGCCTTGGCGTCTTCGGGACTGAGTTCCAGGGCCTTCTTCCACTCGGCGATGGCCGCCTCGTACTGGCCTTTCTCCGCCAGCTCCAGCGCGCGGTCGAACAGCCGGTAGAACTCGGCGGCCGGCACGTCGATCTTCAACAAGCCGTCCGGCGGGATGTTCACGAACTCGGGAATGTTCACCGCGCGGTTGGCCGCCGTGGCGTTCTCGATCAGGATCGCCGGGCTGTCGTTGCCCTCTTCGTCCAGGTGCGTCAGGAACATCTGCGTGTAGGGCGAGCGGCTCTTCGAGGAAAAGACCAGCCAGCGGCCATTCGGCGAAAAGCTGTGCCAGGAGTTCATCAGCGGCGTGTTGCACCGCATCCGCCGCGCCTGGCCGCCTTCGGCCGGCACGATGTAAAGCTGGCTGTCGGGACGCATCAACTGGCCGTTGCGGCACTGCACGAAGACGATCCAGCGGCCATCGGGCGAGACCTTGGGGAAGGTGTTGCTCATGCCGTTCCGCGAGGCGCCGGCGATCGGTTCCGGCCGGCCGCCCTTGGCCCGCGTTGAAGGGAATCCGGTAGAGGTCGTACTGGATCTGGGTCTCGTTCGGATCGTTGGCATATTCGGCCAGCTTCCGGCCTTCGGGATAGGGGTCCTTCGCTTCCGCCCGGGCAAAGACCAGGTACTTGCCGTCGGGACTCCAGACGGCGTTCGTCTGCACGTAGCGCGGGTCGTCGGCCCCCGGCAGGGCCTGCATGCCGCCCGTCGCCCGGCTGTACCAGGCCAGGATCCCGCGCGTCGGATAGAACACCTGGAGGAAGCGGTAGTCCTTGAAATTGGCCACGTAACACCTCGCTTCGTTGACGTGGTCACGACAGTACTGCCCGTCCGGCGAAACCTGCGACATGAAGCCGATCGTCCGGTGCCCCGCCGGCTTGCCCGGGAAAGAATTCCACGTGATCACGTCTTCGTTGCGGATCGACATCTGCGGCGCGACGGGGACAATGGCGTACATCCCCTTGTCGTTCTGCGGGCCGTCCACGATCCATCCCCAGGGTCTTGCCGTCGCGCGAGAAGGAATGGCAGTTGGCGCAGGTGGGCAGGCCCTCCATCAGCAGCCGGCTGCGGGACTCGCCGACGTTGCGCAGCCGCCAGGCGATCAGCGGCACGCGCGCTCGGGACGAGGGGCTTGATCACGCCCTTTTCCGGTCTCCGAGGGCATCAGCGGCACGTCGCGGTAGAAGATCGGCGCGCCCACCGGGTCTTTCGAGGTCTGAATGGCGACCCGGCCGCGGGAAACGGCTTGGTCCGGATTCTGGTCTCGGAAGCCGGTAATCGTCACCGTCGCCGGACGCTCCACGGAGTGTTTCTTGATCGCCGCCCAGGTCTCGGCATCCGGCGTCCAGGTGCGCGCTGCGGCTTGCTGCGGGGTCAGCTTGGGCGGCTCGTTCGTCTCTGCGACGCAGCGCGGGTCGATCTCGCCGATGCGCAGCCGCTCGCCCCGCGATTTCACGCTGTATCCCGGGCGAGCCGTCGGCGAACGCCACGTCGATCAGCCACACCGTGGCAGCTTCCGCAGCGTCGCGCCAGAGGAACGTCGGGGCGTGATCTCGGGCGGGAAGATCGACCCTTCCGCCGGATAATCGATCGTGATCGGGGCCGGCTGCACAGGGGGCCGCTCGACCGCCACCCCCACCACCACGGCGCCGATGACGAGGATTTGCGATCCAAATCGTTTCACCGCGCTTCCATTTCAACATCATTCGATGATTGCGGTCTCGACCCTATCAGCGTCGGCGCGGGGGAAGGCTGAAATCACCGGGGCCTTGGCGAAACGGGTTGACGACGGTCACCGAATCGAAACGGCGGCCTGTTTGGAAGTCTTCGCTCAACAACCAGGCGCAGCCGAGTCGCTCCGCTGCGGCTACGATCAGGCTGTCCCAGTAAGAGATCTGTGCCTGATCCATCCAGCGCCAGCCCTGTTGGATCAGCCCTAGACTCATTTCGACTGGCCGCCAATGTACGAAGGTTTCGACGAACCTGCGTGCCGCAAGCGGCGCCAGGCCCGTCTTGCGCTCGGCGTTGGCATAGAACTCATGCAAAACCTGCCAGCTCAGCCGACCGGCGCCCGCCTCCCACAGCACGGCCAGCCAGCGGCGGGCCTGCTCCTGTTTCTCCGGTTGGGACCCGTCCACCGAGTACAACAGCAGGTTGGTGTCTGCGAAGAACCTATCGGCGGCGGGCATGCGCCTCTTCCCGGCTCAAACGATTGGCAGCGCTCACATCGATGCTGCCAAGCTTCTTCCATCGGCGGTACGCTCGCCAGTACTCATCGCTCACGCTCATTTGTTCTTCGAGCATTTGCCCGACCAGTCTGGAGACCGAAGTGCTCTCTTCGGCCGCCTTTCTTCTAGCCCAACGAGCCACCTCTTCGGTGACGGAGATGGTCATGTTCCTTGACACGACTTAAGTGTATCACGAAGTCAGTGACAACCCAAGCATACCGCGCCGCGCATGCGCGAATGACAAGCAATAAATCGTCAATGAGGAAATCGTCAATTCGCCTTCAGCCGCACCCCCGCCCGCTCCCCGTACTCGATCACCGCTTCCCGCCCGCCGTTCAGGATCGACAGCCGCCCCGCCTCCAGCACCAGCTCGTTGTAGCGGCTGTTCTTCGGCGTCGCCATGATGCCGGTCGCGTCGATCTGCTGAAGCCGCTTCTGGCGTTCCGCCAACCCCTCGGTCTCCTCTTCCAGGCGGATGGCGCTGGCCACAATGTACTCGATCGAGCGGTAGCCATATCCCACCGGAACCAGGCCCGGCCCGCCCAAATCCAAATACTGAAGATAGTCCGGGCTGGGCTCGGCATAAATGGTCGCGCCCGCGCCGCCCGGGTTCCGGGTGTAGGAGTACTTCAAGCCGCGATATTGGTCCGAGTGCGAGATCAGCGCGCCATTGTCCCCGCCGGCGCAGTACATCGTCAGCCCTTGCGTGTTCGTCCCTGGCGCCGCATCCGGGAATCCCAGCGCGTTCTGAACGTTCAAACAGGCCCCGTTGTTCCAGATCACCCGCGCGTCGGTCCACAGAAACCCCTCGTTGCCGTTGGGGTATTTGTCGCGAATGCCGTACAGGCTCACCGCCACCGGCAGCAGCCCGGTGATGAAGTGCACCAGGTCCACGTAGTGACAGCCGACGTAGGTGAAGGCGTCGGAATTCTCCACCGTGCACCAGTTCTGGAAATTGGAGTGGCGGTAGTACCACTTCTCGAGCAGGCAGGCCGTCCCCAGCCGGAATTCTCCGAACAGCCCCGCCCGATACCGGGTGCGCGCCATCAGGCTGCGGTCGTCGAACCGCTTGTGGTATTCGATGCCCACCAGCAGCCCCCGGCCGAACGCCTCCTGCTCGATGATTTCCGCCTCCGCGGCCGTCAGCACCAGCGGCTTGACCGAGCAGATGTGCTGGTCCGCCCGCAGCGCCGTCATGATGAAGTCGAAGTGGAGCTGATCCGGCACCGCCACCACCACGATGTTCCGCGGCGGCATTTTCGCAATTACCTCTCGAAACAAGTCGGGGTCGGGACGGTCGAGATCGCCCGACAACTCCGGGTACGCGCAGAACATCTGCCCCGGGAAGGCCCGCGCGAACAGCTCCGAGTCCGCCAAGTCCTTCAAAGGCCGCGCCGTCAGCGCGCAGATGTGGATCTCCCCGATCCGCCCCTGTCGTTGCATGTGGTAGAGCGTGGGCAGAATCTGGTCGTTAGTGATCATGCCCCCGCCCACGACCGTCACTTGGGGTTTCGTCATTGCGCCGCCACCTCCTGGCTGGCCAGCGCCTCGGCGAACGCCTCCGCGAATGCCGCCACGCTCTCCAGCACCGCCTCTTCCGTGATCACCAGCGGCGGGCAGATCTTGATGGTCGAGCCGCCGAAGCCTACCGGAGAGAACATCAGCACACCCTTCTCGACCGAGCACCGCACCGCCTCCCAGGCCAGTTCCCCGTCGGGCTCCTTGGCGCCGGGCCGCACGCAGATCACCCCGGCCACCAGCCCTTTGCCCTGTACGCGACCGATCTGCGGGAAGCGCGACGCGACCTCCCCAAGCTGCTCGTGAAGCACCGCACCCACCCGGCGCGCCCGCCCCGGCAAGTCTTCCTGGATCACCAGGTCGAGAGAGGCCAGCGCCGCCGCGCAGCATACCGGGTTGCCCGTGTGCGTCGAGGTCATGGTTCCCGGCCCGAACTGGTCCATCACATCCGCGCGCCCCACCACCGCCGACAGCGGCAACGAACTCGTTATTCCTTTGCCGAAACACGCCAGGTCCGGAACTACGCCGTAGTGCTCGAAGCCCCACAGCGTCCCGGTTCTGCCGAAACCTGCCTGCACCTCGTCGCATATCAACAGCGCTTTGTGCCCGCTGCACCATTGGCCCAACCGCTCGATGTACTCGCCGGGAGCGAACGCCGCGCTCCCGCCCTGGTAAGTCTCCAGAATCACCCCGGCTATGTTCTGCGGCTCCACTCCCAGCTCGAACAGGTGCCGCTCGAAGCTCTCGAACGAGGTGTCCTCCGTCCAGAAGCCGTCCGGAAATGGAACCTGCACGAAGCCCGGGTCCAGGTTCACGATCCATTCTTTCAGCGCCGGAATGCCCCCCGCCTGCTGCGCCCCCAGCGTGCGACCATGGAAGGCCTTGTCGTAGGAGACGATGATGTGCTTGTCGCGCCCGCCGTGCTTGACCCCGTGCGTGCGCGCCAGCTTGATGGCGCACTCGACGGCCTCCGACCCGGTGGTCAAGAGGAAGACCTTCTTGAGCGGTTCGGGAAGCAGCCCCGCCAGCCGTGCCACGAGCTGCGCCCGGATCTCGCTGGGGAAGCAGTAGGTGGTCAGCAACTTCTTCTCCGCCTGCTGCGCCACCGCCTTTCGAATCTGCTCGCGCCCGTGGCCCGCGTTGGCGATCAGCACGCCCGAGGACCAGTCGATCCAGCAGTTGCCGTACGCATCCCACACCTGGAAGCCCTCCGCCCGGTCCCACACGATGGGCGGCTGGCCCCGCATCGCCACCGGCTCATACTGAGCCAGCTTCTCCAGAATGGGTAAAGACTCCGGCGCCGGCAGTTCGGTCGCAATCCGTCGGAACCGCGTTTCAACAAGTGGCACACGTTTGGGGGTCAAATCGTATTCTCTGGCCATTGGGATTCAGTTTATCGCGAAACAGGGGACAACCTCGGTCTCGCCCTCCCACAGTCTCACCCCGGGCGCCTCCGCAACCCGAATTACCGTCCCCGCATTGGTCCGGTCAAAGAAACCGGGGGAGGGCAACAACGAGCAACGGGGCTTGCCGGCGCCCATCCCGTGTTACAATAAATCCAGAGGGATTGCCAGTGTTGGAACTGTCGCCCAGAACGCAGCTCTTCTCTCCGCACCCCCATCTGGGCGACCAGGTTAACAGCAACATCATCCAGTCAGAGATCGAGGGCGGAGTGCACCTGGAAGATCTGAGCTGCGACAGTACGCTGGAAATCCAAACTCAGAACCGCTCTTATACTCTGGTCAACCGCGGGGGCGGGGAGGCTCTGCTGGTCGGCCATCCCAAGTTTTGCCCGCAGCCGGTTCTGGTGCGGATCAGCGGATCCACCTGGGGCGGTTCCATGCTGAAAGTCGCCTTCGTGGGCCGGGGCATGCACCTGGAGTTCCGTCATCCCGAGTATTCGCGGCCCATCATAACCTCCCGCATCCGGGATGTCCGGCAGCTCGCCTGACATTCATCCTGGCGTCCGCTCGCACCTGCTGCGAGCACGCTGACCACGGCAGACCGTTCATCCACCGCCCCTCAGCCGTGCAATGCCCGCCTGGAACACTAAGAGCGGCTCCGGCGTCTAATCGGTGTTCGAGGAGGACTTCCCATGCCGGACCAACGCGGGGTGCGGCCGCCCCTGGCTTGCCGCGGGCTCGTCCGCATGGCGAGCTGGATCGTGCCGCGCCGCATGCGTTCCCAGTGGCGCCTCCGATGGGACTCTGGCCTGCGGGACTGGTGGATCCTGGTCCAGCGCGGCGAACTGACCAGCCGCGCTCACCCCCAGATGGTCCGCCGCTGCTGGGGTGCTATCGCGGACGCTTTCTGGCTGCGCTTCAGCAAGCGGCAGTTCCGTCTTTGGGTCCGTGGTCCGGCCTTCCTGCTGGTCGCCGCCGCGGCCGTGCTGCTGCTCACGGCGGTCTTCTCCCGCGGCTTCACGGCCACCCGCGGCCTGGTTGAGATTACGCTGGTCCTGCATCACCCCCTGCCGCATACGTCCCAGGCGTCGTTGGATGTCCGGGAGAACACGCTGGTCGCGCACATCGGTCCCATCGTATTCGCGTTGGTCATCGGCATCGTGCTCGTCACTATCCGGCGTCTGCCGCTGCGCCCTTACGGCTGGCGGTATTGGTCCTTGTTCGTGTTGAAGACGACGGCTGTGATGGTGATCGTGCCACTGCTGTGGATTGAGATCGGCGCGTCCATTCGCGCCCACATGGCGGGTGGCCCGCTGCGGCAGCTCCTTGGCGGTCTGGTTTTCACGTGGATTTTCATCGTCGCTTTCGGATGCGCCCTGGCCTGGAGCTTCGCCGACCAGCGGCGGCGCTGCCCCGTGTGCCTTCAGCGGCTCGCAATGCCGGTCACCATCGGCTCCTGGGCCAGCGTCTTCGAGCCGGTCACCACGGAACTCCTCTGCGAGGAGGGCCACGGCTCGCTCTGCATGCCCGAAACCGGGACCGGTGAGCCCGACCGCTGGACTGCACTCGATGAGTCCTGGCGCGAGTTGTTCGACAGTAAACCCAAAGCCGGACGCTGACCAGGATCGGCCAACCAGATTCTTGTCTTTTGACTTCGCAACCGCCAACTCCCCAATTCGCGTAATTCGGGGACTGGCGCGAATTTCGCCGCTTTTGCGAAATTCGTGGCCTGTACCCGAATCACCCCTCCCGCATTAGCCCGCTCAATGAAACTGGGGGAGGCAAGCCTGAGGTCGGCTTGACTTCCCAATGCCGTCTGCGTCATCCTGTCCTACTACGAGCGGATGCTTGTGGGGGGGACTCATATGATCAGAACTTTTTGCGCCAATTTCTTGCGCCTCGGGCGGTTGCCCGCCCGGGGACGGCTGTTCCTTATAGTGGGAGTGCTGTGTGCCGCCAGTTCGGTAGCTTTTGCTCAGGCCTCGGCCGGCACCGGCAGTATCTCGGGCGTGGTCACCGATCCTAGCGGCGCTGTGATGCCCAGCGTAGAAGTGACCGTCCGGAATGTAGGCACCAATGTGGCCCGCGTTGTCCAGTCCAACGAGGCCGGCCGCTACGAAGTGGTGGCTCTTCAGCCCGGCCAGTACGAAGTCAAGGCCTCGAAGTCCGGCTTCGCCAACTTGGTGCGCACGGGAATCACGCTGGCGGTCGGAGCACGGGCCGTGGTCGATCTGGCCATGTCGGTTTCCGCGGCCGTGGAAACCGTCACCGTCAGCGAGAACACGGCGGTGGTGGAAACCGATAAAACCGAAGTCAGCACGGTCATCAACCTGAACGACATGATGAATCTGCCTCTGAACGGCCGGCGCTGGGACGCCTTCGTGATGACCACCCCGGGCGCCACCAACGATTCCGGCTATGGACTGATCAGCTTCCGCGGCATTTCCGGCCTGTACAACAACAACATGATCGACGGCGCGGACAACAACCAGGCCTTCTTCTCGGAAGCTAAGGGTCGCACGCGCCTGTCGTACGGGATCAGCGCGGAAGCGATCCAGGAGTTCCAAGTGGGCACCAGCAATTTCTCGGCCCAGTACGGGCGGTCGGCGGGCGGTGTGGTTAACGCGGTCACGAAGTCCGGCACCAACGAATTGCACGGCACGTTTTTCTACCTGATCCGCGACGACTCCCTGAACGCGAGGAACTCTATCTCCGCTCCCGCCCTCAGGACGCTCGGCCTTCCGGAGAAGCCGAAAGACCGCCGCCAGCAATTCGGTCCCTCGGGCGGCGGGGCCCTCAAGAAGGACACGCTCTTCTACTTCCTGAGCTACGACCAGCAGAAGCGCGCCTTCCCAGCCGTGGTGGTGCCCGGCTCGACGGCCTTCCTCACCCAGGCTCCGGGGACGGCGCCGGGATTCGCCAACGTACTGAACTTCTACAAGGGGCTGACGGGCCCCCAAGACCGCCTGGGCAGCCAGTGGATCGGCCTGTCCCGCGTGGACTGGAACGCCAGCCCGCGCAACCAGGTTTCCACCACGCTGAACATCCTGCGCTGGGACTCCCCCAACGGGATTCAGACCGCTCCCAGCCACAACGTCCATGAGACCGCTAACGGTCCCGACCAGGTCGCCAACGAAACCCTGATCGGGCGGTGGACTGCGACGATTACCCCCCGGCTCGTCAGCGAGCTCCGCGCGCAGTGGGGACGCGACTTCGAAGTGCAGGGCGCCAACGCGCCCGGCCCCTACGTAACCATGACCAGCGGCATCAGTTTCGGCATGGCGAACTACCTGCCGCGCGCCGCCTACCCTGACGAGAAGCGCTGGCAGGTCACGCAAAACCTCAACTGGCTGCGCGGGCGCCATGCCCTCAAGTTCGGCTATGACGTCACGCGGGTGAACGACCAGATGATCAACCTGTACAACGGTGGCGGCTACTACAGCTACTCCTCGGTGAACAATTTTGCCCTGGACTGCGGCAGCCCCGCGCTGCCGCTGCCGCTCAAGAACTGCCAGGCCTACGATTCCGGCTCGGGGATTCTCGGGAAACACTACTCCAGCTACACGCAGGCCTTTGACACCTTGGGAGCCGCCGGAACCACCGAATTTCGCACCTGGGACTGGGCCTTCTACCTCGAAGACAGTTTCAAGCCGGTCCCCTCGGTGACTTTGAACCTCGGCCTGCGCTACGACCTCGAAACCATGCCGAACCTGACGGGTAATCCTGACGTGCCCGCCACCACCCGAGTCAACACCGACAAGAACAACATCGGCCCGCGGGTGGGCCTGGCCTGGGATCCGTTCGGCAAGCAGAAGACCGTCATCCGCGCCGGGGCCGGTGTGTACTACGGGCGCACCCAGAACTCCACCATCGTCAACCTGATTACCAACAACGGCGTGCGCCTCAAATCGTACTCCATCATCCCCTCGACCGCGGGGTCGCCCGTGTTTCCTACCGTGCTGGCCAGCATCCCCTCGGGGGCGGCCGTGAAGCCCGACGCGATCTTCGCCTCCCAGGATTTCGCCAACCCGATCATCCACCAGATGCAGTTCGCCCTCGAGCAGGAAGTCTTCAAGAACTTCACGCTGACGGCAGTCTACATGGGAACGCGGGGGCAGCGGATGCCGGTGTTCCGCGACACCAACCTGTACCCGCCCTCGCAGACCGCCACCTACAGCGTGTGCGGTTCTCCGCAAGTGGGTTCCAGCACGGCTTGCAGCAACGTGGTGCAAACCTTCACTGTTCCGTTCTACATCTCCACGGGCACCCGCCCCAACCCCAACTACGGCTACATGACCATCGCCGACAGCGTCATCAACACCTGGTACCACGGAGTGGTTCTGCAAGCCAAGCAGCGATTCGCCCACGGCATCCAGTTGCAGGCGGCGCTGACCATTTCCAAGGCGATCGACAACGGCCAGAGTTCCCTAACCTTCACCACCACCAACCAGCCGCTGAACCCGTTCAACCTGGCGCAGGACAAGGCGCTGTCAACCTTCGACCAGCGCAAGCGCTTCACCATGTCGGCTTTTTGGCAGCCGCCGTTTGCTTGGATCGACTCAAAGCCGCTCAAGGCGGTGTTGAATGGCTTCCAGTTCTCCGGTATCCTGGCCCTGGCCGATGGCAACCCGTATTCCGGTGGGACCTCCGGCAACCCGACGCCCAGCGGGATTCAGACGGGGCTGCTAGGAGTTGGCGGCAGTGGCCGGGTTCCGTTCGTGGGCCGGAACATCTACACCTCTCCGGGGATGGCCACCCTCGACGTCCGCCTGGCGCGAGAGATCAAGTTCTCCGAGCGCTTTCGCTGGCAGTTGATCGCGGAAGCCTTCAACCTCACCAATCGCGTGAATGTCACCTCTGTCGTCGGGACTCAATACACCGTCGGCGGCACCACGCTGTTCCCCCGGACTGATTTCCAGTCCATTTCCGCGACGAGCACGAACCTCGTCCGGGAGCGCCAGTTGCAGTTTGGCACGCGCTTCAGCTTCTAAGCGTTATCTCTGCGGCCTCTGCGCCTCTGCGGTGAGTTGTCCGCTCGGTTTGAGGTTGCCGGCCCCACTAAAACCGCGGCCGCCAGGCAAACTGCATGTTGCGCGGGAAGTTCTGCTGGTCGAGAGCACCACTCCGAACTTCCGCGCTGCAACGCAGCCCCCGGCGCCCGTGGGGCGGGCCTCCGGCCTGCGGCCGACAATCTTGTCGGCCTCCGCCGCTGGGCACGATCACTCATACCGCAGCGCCACCACCGGGTCCACTCGGGTGGCCCGCAATGATGGCGCCAGCGAGGCCAGCCCCGCCACGCCCGCCAGCAGCGCCGCCACCGCCAGGAAAACCGCCGGGTCGGTCGGCTTCACTTGATACAGCAGGCTCGCCATTATCCGCGTCAGGAAATAGGCTCCCACTACTCCGATCCCCAGGCCCACCAGGGCCAGTCGCAGCCCCTGCCAGAACACCATCCCCAGCACATCCCCGGCCCGCGCCCCCAGCGCCAGCCGGATCCCGAACTCCCGCGTCCGCTGCGTCACCGCATAGGCCAGCACCCCGTATATCCCGATCGCCGAAAGAATCAGCGCCAGGCCCGCAAACACCAGGCAGAGGACCATCGTCCCTCTCCGGTCCAGCAGCGAGTCGGCCAGCCGCCTCGGCATCGTTTTTACGTCAAACAGCGGCAGTTCCGCATCCAGCCTCTGCACCTCCCTTCTCAGCGCGTTGACCATGGGAGTCTCCTCTCTCTCGGCCTTCAGCACGACGTGCATGTCCCGCGGCACGTTCTGCTTGTAGCAGAAGTACACTTGTCCCACCGGGTTCTGCTCCGCCAGATCGCTGGTCTTTACGCTTCCGACCACTCCCACCACCGTAAGCGCAGGACTGTCGTTGCCAATTCCCCGCCGGATCTTCGCTCCGATCGGCTCCCCCTTGGACCAGTACTTTCGTGCCAGAAACTGATCGATGATCGCCACTCCCTGCGACTCGGCCCCATCCGTCTCCTCGAAGGTTCGCCCGCGCAGCAGCGGAATCCCCATCGCTTGGAAGTAATCCCCGTCGATCCTGTTGAACCCGGGTACGGGCGGGTTTTCGCCGGGCGCCAGCGTGTAGCCTTCGATCGTGATCACGCTGGCGTTCTGGCCCCCGCCGAAGGGCAGATACGTGGTAATCCCGGCCCTCTTAACTCCCGGCAACGAGCGCGCCTTCTCCAGCACCCGCTCCACGAAATTCCGCGCTCGCGCCTCGTCCTGGTACCGGCTCCGCGGTAGCGACACCCGGGCCGTCAGCACCTTCTCCGGCTTGAACCCCGGATCCACCGACAGTACCCGAGCGAAACTCAGCGTCATCAGTCCGGCGCCGATCAGCAGCACAAAAGCCAGCCCTACCTGGCAGACCACCAGAATGGATCGCGTTACCAGCGCCGGGCGTTCCGCCGTCCCCGTTCGTTCGGTCTGCCGGAATACCGCGTTCAGATCCCTTCTGAACAGGTGCGCCACCGGCACCGTCCCAAACAACAGCCCGGTCGCCACCGCCACCAGCAGCGTGAAACCCAGCACCACCCCATCCACCTGGATGGTATTCCCCCGAGGCAGTTGCTCCGCACCCATATAGTCCAGCAGCCGCACGCCCCAGTACCCCGTCACGATCCCCAACACGCCGCCAACAACTGCCAGCAGCACGCTCTCGGTCAGTAGCTGCCGCCCCAGCCGCCGCCGCCCCGCACCCAGGCTGAACCGGATCGCCAGTTCCTTCATCCGGATGTTAGACCGCACCAGCATCAAGTTCGCCACGTTCGCGCATCCGATCAGCAACACGAACGCCACCACCCCTTGCACCAGATACAAGGTTGGCTTCACGTCTTCGACCAGCTCATCCCTGAGGTCTCCTACCTTGGTGTTGAACCGGGCGTTCTCCAACAGCTTGCGGTACTGCGGAAAGCGTTCCAAATTCCGCTTGTTCAGCGCGTCGATCCTCTGCTGGGCGTAGGCCACCGTCACCCCCGGCTTCAACCGCGCCACCATGCTCCAACTGTTGCTGTGACGTGCCTCGTCTGAGGTCTGTCGCGGCGTGAATGCGAATGGCACCCACAGCCGCGCTTCCCGCGACAGGAATTCGAATCCTTCCGGCATCACCCCGACCACCCGGTAGGGAACCCCGCTCAACCGTACGTCCTGGCCCAGAATCGACGCATTCCCTCCGAATCTCTCTTTCCAAAGTCCGTAGCCCAACAGCATCACCTTCTCGTTCCCCAGCACGGCTTCTTCTTCCGTGAAGATCCGGCCTAGCCGCGGAGCTGTCCGCAGCATCCGAAAGAACGACGGCGTCACATAAAGACCCGAGACCCGCTCCGGCGAGCCTTCCACCCCCAGGTCGTAACCGCTGAAGCCGATCAAGGAGACTTCCTCGAACACCTCCCTCTCCCGCTTGCGGTCCAGGTAGTCCGGGATCCCGTTCGACCCTTTCATGACTCCCACCCCGGGGTAGCGGTTGTACATCGCCACCAGCCGGTCCGGCTCCGGGAAAGGCAGCGGCCGCAGCAGCACCGAGTGGATCACCGTGAAGATGGCCGCGTTCGCTCCGATCGACAGCGCCAGCGTCAGTAGCGCCGTCAGGCTGAACCCTTTCTCTTTCAGCAGCAGCTTCGCGCCGAACTTCAGGTCCAGCCACAAGGATTCCATGCGCATCTCCTTCCAGAGTATTACGCGCGACCCCCCGGCCCCGTTCCGAAAATCCCCCGTACCATTAATGCCGGGTTTCGCTCACCCTTGCGAAGATTCCGCGTCTCCCTCAGTTTGGGTGTCGCCGGCCAATTGACGATTGCCTCATTGACGATTGATGACTGCAGTGCACCGTTGCCCCAGACACAGCAATCCTCAATCCCGCAATCGTCAAATCGTCAATGCCCCCGCGGCTAGTTAGTGGGCATGTTGTAGAGGAAGGTGAACTGGAGGCGGACCTGGTCGCCGCGAAAACCGGGCGGCAGGGGAGGGAAGGGATTGGAGGCGCTGACACCTGCTACCGCGGCGCGGTCCAGCGCATCGGTTCCGGAGGGGAGCGCGATGACCAATTTGGGTACGCGCCCGTCGCGGCTGATGGCGAACTGAATCTGCACCTTGCCCCTTCGCCCTAACCGGGCACTCTCGGGCATCACCGCCAGCCAGTTGCGCCGCACCGTCGAGAGGATCCCGATCAGATAGGGCCGGAAATCGACTCCCTGCGGATCGCTCAGTAGCTCCAGGCTGCTGCGGGGTCTGGCGGGCAAGGGCGGCAGGTTGAATCCCTCGCCGATGCCGCCGGAGCCGGCGTCCAGATCGCCCACGACCAGGCCTCCGGAAGGCCCGCGGCGCATAGCGGCGCGCACGGCTTCCTCGACCGTGCTCCCTGGCGGGGCTAGTTTTCCGGTCCCTGCCTTCAATCCGGTCGGAAGGCCCGGCGTTTCGAAAGCCAGTTTGGGCTTCTCCTGGGGCTGAATTTGGGGTGGGACCTGGGGCAGCGCTTCGGTTCCCAGAGGCGGCGGCTGAAATCGAGCCACTGAACTCTCCACCTTGGGTGGTTCAGGCAGAGAAGGCGGAGGAACCGGAGTGCCTGCCGGGGCAGGGGGGATCCGGGCCGCAGGGAGAGCCGCCGGGGGGACGAAGAGGCGCGGACGCGCCAGCAGGCTTTCCAGATCGAACTCCTTGCCGATCTTCCCCCGATTGGGCGCCTTTTGGGTCAGCTCGGCCGGAGGTTCGACCAGCGGCGTGAACAGTCGCAGGCCCCCCGTGGTCCTGGCCGGCTCGCCAATGCCTCTCGGCAAGGAGGCCAGTCCAGCAATCCCCAGCGCGTGCAGCAGCAGGGAGGCCACCCAGGCCCGCCTTCGACGTTGCGTCTCGATCCGGCCCTGCCACTCGAACAGCAGCACAATTTCCCTGCCGCCATCTTCGGGAGGGTGGGCCAATGCTTCCATTCAAGACTCCCCTGCCGCCAGAGATTGAGCCACCAGGCGCGAGTGCTCTTCAATTCTATCAAGAATCGCCAGCGCGACCTCCAGGGCCCGGCAGGCATCCGCGCCCGCTAACCACGGGCTCGGAGCGTGCCTCGACCGCGTGAAAGAAGGATTCCAGCTCGAGGCGGAGCGGCTCGGCTTTTTCCACCGGCAGGACAGCCGGCTGGATCTGCCGGTTCTCGCCCACTTCGAGAGCGAAGACGTCCTGCCGCGCGTAGTCAACGGAAAGATACTGGCTGGGTTGGAACATTCGCAACTTCCGCACCCGCTCGGTGGAGACGCGGCTGGCCGTGAGGTTGGCCACACAACCGCCGGGAAACGCCAGGCGGACGTTGGCGATGTCCACTTTCGGGGAGAGGATCGAGATGCCGGCGGCCCGGATCTCCTGGGGAACCTCTTTGACCAGGCTCAGGACGATATCCAGGTCGTGGATCATGAGGTCCAGGACGACATCGACATCCAGGCTGCGCGGCGTGAACACGCTCAACCGGTGCACCTCGAAAAAGAGCGGGCAGCCGGGTGATCCTCTGGAGAGCTGCGACTGCCGGATTGAAGCGCTCCAGGTGGCCCACCTGCAAGATGCGCGAGCCGCTCTCGGCCGCCCGGAGGAGCCTGTGCGCCGAGGCCAGGTCGCCGGCGATGGGTTTCTCGACCAGCACATCGATGCCCGCCTCCAGTAGCGCACAACCCACCTCGGCATGTGCCGAAGTCGGCGCCGCCACCACCGCGGCCTCGACCTTGCCCTGGAGTTCACCGAGGTCCTCGAGAGCGGCACACTGAAAACCTTCGGCCGCTTCCCGAGCCCGCGCCCGGTCGCGATCGACGACCGCGATCAACTCTGCCCGCCGGGATTGTTGAATGACCCGCAGATGATGCCGTCCGAACACTCCGGCGCCCACCACTGCCACGCGAATCTTCCGCAAGCGTCCTCCCTGTTACCAAGATTGTGCGCTCATGAGACACAGTAGCACGGGGGCCTCCCCGCTATCCTCGCCCTCCCCCAGTTTTGCGTCCGCCAGCTCTGCCATCCGCGTAATTCGGGTACAGGCGACGAATTCTGCTTTCCGAATTCGTCGCCTGTACCCGAATTACCCCACCCACGCCCACCACGTAATTCGGAGACACGCGCCAATCTCCCCCCTTTCATCGGGCCGGGGTGGGTCACCATGTGCCTGGATAGGAAAGGGCAAGCCCGCTATCCGATTGACATCTGCAACGCTCGGGGTTAGCATGGAGGCAGGTAGTAGATCACTGAATCTGGGTACCGCGAAAGGAGCAAGTCTCATGAAACGGGAAGAGGTGTACAAGGAAATTGAGGGGATGCTTGGGCTGGTCCCCAGCTTTCTCAAGGTTGTTCCCGATTCCTCGCTGGAATTGGAGTGGCAACTGATGAAGCGGGTCCAGTTTGATGAGGGGCCCGATCCCAAACAAGTACCGCGAGCTGATCGGTGTCGCGATCTCCGCGGTCACCAAGTGCCGGTACTGCGCCTTCTATCACACCGAACTGGCCAAACTCAACGGAGCGACCGACACTGAAATCGAAGATGCCGTGCACTACGCCAAGTCGAGTGCGGGCTGGAGCGCGTATCTAAACGGGCTTCAGATGGATTTCGACCAGTTCAGGAAAGAGGTGCTGGCGGCCTGCGAGCACGTCCGGCGCCAGCAAGCTTCCCAGGCTGCCGCAGCCTAAGGAACGCGCACGTCGCGGATGCGGTTCGCGGGCTGCTGCTCTGAAAGGCGGCCCTGGCGTACACTGGACTCATGCCGCGCAAACTTTCCAGGCGTGAACTGGGGATGGCTGCCCTGGGGAGCGCCGCTATGGCCCAGAACCGGTACACCGGAGCGCTGGATGGATTCGAATCGAAGATCGAGGCCAGCGCTTTCGATCCGGTCCTGTGGACTCGGGAACGATACAAATCGGCGCCCCTGGGACTGACCTTCCGGGCGCAGAATCGTCGGCAGGTTGAAGCCTGGCAGAAACGTCTGCGGGCCAAGCTGACGGAGTTGTTGGGCGGGTTCCCCTCCGCGCACGTTGCTGTCCACTCCCGCGCGCTGGAGGTGCGCGAGTACCCCAAGTACCGGCGGGAGAAATTCGTCTTCACCAGTCGGCCGGGCCTGGACGTGCTCGGATACCTGCTGACACCGGCCGGTTCGAAGCCCCCGTACGCCGCGGTGATCTGCGTGCCCGGCCACGGCCGCGGCGTCGATGACATCGTAGGCATCGATTCGGAAGGCCGGGACCGGACCAACAAGGCCGGCTACCAGCACGATTTCGCCCTTCAGGCCGTCGAGCACGGCTTGGCGGCCGTGGCCATCGAGCCGCTGGCCTTCGGCTGCCGCCGCGATCCGATCACCAGCAAGAAGAAGCTCGACACATCGGCCTGCCAGCCGGTAGCCGGGGCCGCCCTGCTATTCGGCGAGACCATGATCGGCTGGCGGGTTTACGACGTGATGCGGACCATCGACTGGATCGAGACGCGGAAGGAGCTGGATCGTAAGCGCGTGGGTTGCATGGGTATTTCGGGCGGGGGTACTTGTACGCTGTTCTCCAGCGCGCTGGATCCCCGCATCGCGGCCGCCTTCGTGAGCGGCTATCTCAACACCTTCCGCGACAGCATCCTGAGCCTGTCGCACTGCATCGACAACTACGTCCCTGGCATTCTGAAGTGGGCCGAGATGTACGACGTCGCCGGGCTGATTGCCCCGCGGCCCTTATTCGTCGAGTCCGGCCAGCGCGACGATATCTTCCCCATTGAAGCGAGCCGGGCAAGCTTCGCGCGCGTTAAGAAGGTCTACGAGATATTTGGCGCCGCGGACTTGACCGAGCAGGAAACCTTCGACGGGCCGCACAGTTTCCACGGCGTGCGCGGCCTGCCGTTCCTGGTGAAGCATCTGGGGGCGAGCGGGTAGGATGTGTCCTACAATCGTATTGTGAGCCTCAGTGCCATCACTGTGGAATCGAACCCGAAGCTGAGGACTCTCCTGCCAGAGCTCCGGCGCCGGTTTGATGAGCTTTACGGCGATCGCTTGGTCAAACTGGTGCTGTTTGGTTCGCAGGCCCGCGGGGAGGCTGAGCCGTGGTCCGATGTGGACGTGCTGGTGGTCTTGAAGGGACCTGTCCAATCCGGCGAGGAGATTCGTCGCACCAGTGTCCTGGTGGCTGAGCTCTCCTTGAGGAACAGCGTGGTGATCAGCCGGGTATTCGTGGATGAGGACACGTTCTCCGCCCGCGAGAACCCCTTGCTTGAGAGCGTCCGCGCCGAAGGGATCGAGCTGTGACCACACGGCAGCTCAGACTGCTGGCCAAGGCCCAGGACCGCTTATCGGCCGCCAGGGTGTTGCTCGAACAGGGTTACCTGGAGGATGTGGCCTCGCGTTCCTACTACGCCATGTTCTACGTCGCCTGCGCGTTTCTGGAAAGCAAAGGCCTGCGGTTCTCGAAGCACTCCGCAGTGATCGGCGCTTTCGGCGAGCACTTTGCGAAGACCGGAGCAGTGCCAGCCGAGTTCCACCGCTTCCTGATAGACGCGCAAGACCGCCGGCAGGAGAGCGACTACGGTCTGGATTCCGCGCTGTCAGCCGGGGACGTTGAGGAGCAACTCCTCCAGGCGGAACAATTCCTGAAGCTTGCCCAGGAACGATTGGGACAATAGCGTGCCAGCGTGGTAGATGGGATACCCCAGGCGGGGTCCCGGCCGATTGTTACGGGGATGTCTCGCGGCCGGGTATCCCGACTTCGTGGGCCCCTCCAGCCAGGGAAAACGGAAGATGCCTTTCCAGTCGTGGTCGAACGGGAACTCTGGCCAGGACTTCCCCAAATCCGTCGCTGTGAGCAAGTGGTAGTATTTCACTATCAGCCGTTTGAATAGCGCAAGACACTCGTCGAGATCATTGAAGGTAGGAACTGGCTGCTGAACGCCGCGGAGGTCGTAGTGTGCCACCCTGCGGTCAACGTAGTGTCGGATCTTGCCTGTTTTGGCCAAAAGCTCATCGATTTCACGCTGCACCTGAGCTGGGTCGGGCTGGGACATCCCCGGGCCAACGAGCAGGTCGTAGTTCCCGTTGGCGAATTCTTCAGCGGATTGTTTCGGCCAATCGCTGGCCTGAAGGGTGATGCCGACGTAGTACTCCCTGGACAACAGATCGGGAGAGCTGCTGACTTCCAGCAGGAACTTGTGAAGCGAGATGCAGTCCGATCTCCGGTCAGCTTGGCGTCTTGCACCAAACGCCGCGGCCTGAATGAAATTCGAGGTCATCCACTGGTTGAAAGTACCGCCGGTGTTCGAGAATCTGGGATTGCTCCTGATGATCTGCTGGACCTCCCAGAATATGTGGTGATCAAGAATGAGGTCCTTCACGTCCTTAGAAATGTTTTCGACCCACTTCGTTAGTTTCTTCCGCTCATCCGCCTGCGCCATGCACTCCAGAGTACGACAATGGGCGTCAGTTGGGCGGCATCTCTAACCCCTCGTCCTGCGTTGGCGGGCTGGCCGAACACAAGAGCGGTGCTCGTGACTTTACGGAACCCGACAAGCGTGGGTGCCATTTGAAGCGGATTCACCCTCGGCAAGGTGGATGGTACCCTGGTATCGAAAGCAGGTATCCAAAGCATTATGTCAGTCATCCGAATGCGAGGCACAATCAGCCCGGGCCCTCGGTGCGACCAACACAAACAGTACCCTATGCAACCTGTTTTTCTCTTTCTGGATGGCGGGGCCCGCTGCATGCCCGCTTTTGCCTGCGCTCAGGTCGGCTGCCAGCGGCTGTATAGTATCGTTGACGGTTACCACACCATCTCCGACGCGGGCCAAATCGAGCCGTCAACCCAGCAGATCGACGCATGTCCCAGCGATGGATCCGCCAGGTACCTCACAGAGCACGATGCACCAATACCCGGCCAGGACCGCTACGGCTGGGCATGCGCGCACTTTCGCTGCGGCGGTTAGAGGTGGGAGGCACCCGCAATCGCGCGTTTGGTTGATTGGCTCGGGCAGCCCGGGGGCCGCGCTGGAGCCCCGCATCGCGGCCGCCTTCGTGAGCGGCTATCTCAACACCTTCCGCGACAGCATCCTGAGCCTGTCGCACTGCATCGACAACTACGTCCCTGGCATTCTTAAGTGGGCCGAGATGTACGACCTCGCCGGGCTGATTGCCCCGCGGCCCTTATTCGTCGAGTCCGGCCAGCGCGACGATATCTTCCCCATTGAAGCCAGCCGGGCAAGCTTCGCCCGAGTTAAGAAGGTCTACGAGATATTTGGCGCCGCGGACCTGACCGAGCAGGAAACCTTTGACGGGCCGCACAGTTTCCACGGCGTGCGCGGCCTGCCGTTCCTGGCCCGGCACCTGGGGGTCAGCGCGCCGTAGCCCGCACTAGAACCGGTAATTGGGCGGCTTGATGTTCTTCACCCGCAGGTAGACCTCAGTCTGAGCCCGGTGGTGCGCCGTATGAGTGAAGGCTCCCCACAGGGCTTCGCGACCCGACGACTGCGGGCCGCCGGCTTTGCCGAACATCCTGTCCAGTTGCTCGTCGGTCAGCTTGGGCACGATGTCGTTGCAGAACTCGAAGGCGTCCTTGATGAGCTTGAGGACGGTGACTTTGTCCATGGCCGCGGGCTTGGTCAGCGGAGACTTGGTCTCCCCCACCCGCGCGCAGGTGGCAGCCTGGTACATGACGCTGTGGACGAACAGCTCTCCAAAGCCCATCTCTTCCGGATTGGGTTTGAAGCTGTAGCTGTCCTCGGGCATCATCTCGGCCACCGCCACGGTGAATTCGCCGGAGATCTTCAAGTGCTTGGCGAACTCCTCCTGCCATTTCCCGGCCCCCAACAGGGGCAACGCAATAACCAGCAAAGCTACCAGCAATGTACGTGTCTTCATGAATCGCTCCAGTGTTCACCAATTGTAAGCCAGGCTGGCGCCGCATTCCAAGCGCGGGCAATCCCCAGCCGGCCTGTGCCATAATTCGACCTTATGAAATATCGCCATCGAGTGCTGGGCTTGCTGTTCCTGCTGTCGATCGTCACCTACATCGACCGCGTTTGCATCTCGGTAGCGGGGCCGCGCATGCAAAAGGACCTGGATCTGTCACCACAACAGTGGGGCTGGGTACTAGGTGTTTTTGCCATCTCCTACGCGGCCTTCGAGATTCCCAGCGGGGCCATGGGAGATCGCATCGGCCCGCGCAAGGTGTTGACCCGGATCGTGGTCTGGTGGTCCGCGTTCACCAGCCTGACGGGGGCAGTCTCGACCTACTTCTTGCTGCTGCTGACGCGATTCTTGTTCGGGGCGGGGGAGGCTGGGGCGTATCCCAACAGTTCAGCCAGCATCTCGCGATGGTTTCCCGTGGCCGAGCGGGCCCGAGCACATGGCCTGGTGTGGATGGCCAGCCGGGTAGGGGGCGCCGTCTCTCCCCTGCTGGTGGTTCCAATCCAGATCCATTTCGGCTGGCGGGCCTCCTTCTGGACGTTCGGCTTTCTGGGCCTGATTTGGGCCGCCGTGTGGTATGGGTGGTACCGCGACTATCCCCGCGAGAAGGCGGGGGTCACCTCCAGGGAGATCGCAGAGATTGAACAGGGTGCCGTGGCCAGCCGGGTGCACCATTCCCTACCCTGGGGTCAGGCGCTTGGAAACCCCCAGTTCTGGATCATTCTGGTCATGTACCACACCTACTGCTGGGGTTCGTTCTTCTTCCTGTCTTGGATGCCGACGTTTCTGGCCAAGGGCCGGGCAGTGACCGAACGGGAGCTGGCCTTTTTCGCCCCCATCCCGTTTATCTGTGGCGGGCTGGCGAATCTTTCGGGCGGCTTGGTCAGCGATTACCTGGTCAAGAAACTCGGACTGAGGTGGGGGCGGCGCGCGGTAGGCGTGGCGGGACTGTGTGCGGCTGCCGTTTTCACTCTGCTGGCGGCCCTGACCGGGAGCAAGCTCGCTTCGGTGATCCTGCTCGGGCTGGCTTATGCGGGCTCCGATTTCATGCTGCCGGTGGCCTGGGCGGTGTGCCTGGACGTGGGCAAGAAATACGCCGGGGCGGTCACCGGGTCCATGAACATGGCCGGCCAGATCGGCTCGTTCCTCTCGGCCACTCTGTTCGGCTATCTGGTGGGGTGGTACCAGGCGGCGGAGAAGGGTCAGACACTGCCGTCCTTGCTCGCGGTTCCTTTCAGCCATCTGGTGAAGCGGCTGCACAACGGTTACGACGCGCCCCTGCTGGTCATGACGGTCATGCTGCTCATCAGCGCTGCACTGTGGCTAGGGATCGATGCGACCAGGGAACTGGTTCGGGAGGAGGGCCCGAAAGCCCATGTTTGAGATCCTCGAGCACACTGCCGACATCGGCTTTCGGGTCCGGGGACGCACGCTGGCAGAGCTGTTTGAAAACGCGGCCGAAGCTCTGGTTTCGATTGCGGTCGAGATCGAGGACATCACGCCACAACGGGCGTACCCTCTGGCCGCCGAGGGCGAAGATTACGAATCCCTGCTTGTGAACTGGCTAAGCGAAGTGCTGTACTGGTTGGATGGGAAGAGGGTGGCGATGCGCCGGTTCCAGGTCAGCGAGCTCTCTCCCTGCCGGGTCAGCGGGCAGGGGATCGGAGAACCCCGCCAGGCGGCCCGCCCTGGTGCGAAACTGATTGTCAAGGGCGTCACCTACCACCAGCTCAAGGTAGTAGAGGAGCCGGAGGGTTGGTGGGCCCAGGTCTTCCTGGACATCTGACTATGACGCGCGAAATCTCGCTAGAGGCTATCGACCCCTTGCGTCACCTCATCCGTCGGGACGAGCGGCGCGGGATGCGCACCGACGTCGTGGTCTACGCTAGCCAAGGCATCATCGATCAGATCCGAAAAGACCTCTCGCTGGAGCAGGCCATGAACGTGGCCACGCTGCCGGGGATCGTAGGCCCCAGCCTGGCCATGCCCGACATCCATCAGGGCTACGGCTTCCCTATCGGCGGCGTGGCGGCCATGGATTGGGAGACCGGCGTCGTGTCTCCGGGCGGCGTGGGGTACGACATCAACTGCGGCGTGCGGCTGCTGCGCACCTCGCTGTCGGAAGCGGACGTGCGCGCCGCGCCTGCGCGATCTGGTCAACCAGGTGTTTCGCGACGTCCCCTGCGGCACGGGCGGAGAAGGGCCGCTGCGGATCGACCAGAAGCAGTTCGAGGCCGTGCTGGTCCAGGGCGCGCAGTGGATGGTCGAGAACGGCTATGGCGACCAGCGCGATGCCGAGCTGTGCGAGGAGAACGGAAGGCTGGAAGGCGCCGATCCCGGCAAGGTTTCCGAGCAGGCCAAGGAGCGCGGCCGGCCGCAACTGGGCACGCTGGGGAGCGGCAATCACTTCCTGGAGGTCCAGTACGTGGAAGAGATCCACGATGCGGAAGCCGCGCGCGCCATGGGCCTGGAACTGGGGCAGGCGGTGGTGCTGGTGCACTGCGGCTCGCGCGGGCTGGGCCACCAGGTGTGCACCGATTACCTGGCCGAGATGGGCGCCGCGATGAAGCGCTACAACATCACGCTGCCGGACCGGCAACTGGCCTGCGTCCCGATCCAATCCCCCGAAGGCCAGGCCTATCTGGCCGCCATGCGCGCCTCGGCCAATTTCGCCTGGGCCAACCGGCAGGCCATCCTGCACTTCCTGCGCGGGTCGTTCCGACAGGTCTTCGGCAGCGACGCGCAGGCTGAGCCTGGTCTACGACGTCTGCCACAACATCGCCAAGCGGGAGCGCCACGTGGTGGAGGGGCAGAAGCGGGACGTGCTGGTGCACCGCAAGGGCGCCACGCGGGCCTTCCCTCCCGGCCATCGCGAGGTCCCGGCGGCCTACCGCCAGCATCGGCCAGCCGGTGCTGATCCCGGGCAGCATGGGGACGGCCTCCTGGGTGCTGGTGGGCGCCGAGGGCGCCATGCGCGAGACCTTCGGCAGCGTCTGCCACGGCGCCGGCCGCCTGATGAGCCGCACCGCCGCGCGCAAGGGCCGGGACGCGCGCGAGGTGCGAGAAGCGCCTGGAAGAGCAGGGCATCCTGGTGCGCAGCGACAGCCGCGACGGCATCCTGGAGGAGATCCCCGAGGCTTACAAGAACGTGGACGAGGTGATCGAGGTGGTCCACCAGGCCGGCCTGGCCCGCAAGGTGGCGCGCTGCCGCCCCATGGGCGTGATCAAGGGCTGAACGCTCCAGTTCCAGAAGGACTGAGCACACTACTCCCGGGCCGGCCATACCCACTTGCTTCCCCCTATCGGAACTAGGGCAAACCGCCGATAGTAAGGCGAGGACTAGGTTGCCCCCACAAAGGGCCGAGGGGATAGGTGGGCCGATGAGACCCACGCACGGGCTCCACGGGAGCCGGAACTTCTTCGTCGCGGCTTCGGGCGGTCTGTCGGCTGCCATTGGTGTGGCGGTTCTGATCGGGTGGTACACCCGCACCCTCCCGCTGGTGCAAGTGCACCCCGCCTTCCCACCCATGCCCTTCAACTCGGCGGTGGGCTTCGCGCTGGCGGGTGCGGCGCTGCTGGCAACTGCTTTCGGTAAATGGCGTCTGGCGGCAGCGGCCGGGGGACTGGTTCTTGTTCTGGGCCTACTGACGTTGTTCGAGTACCTGTCTGGAGTGGGGATCGGAATCGACCAGCTTCCGATGCGGTACTACCTCACGTTTCCTGCCCTGCATCCGGGTCGGATTCCGCCCAACGCGGCGCTGTGTTTTGCGCTCGTGGGAAGCGCGGTCCTGCTCATGAGCTGCCCGCTGCGGCTGCGGCAGCGACCTCTGCTTCTGGGGTTGTTGGGGTCGGTGATCATTTCTGCGGGGGTGATGGCGTTGTTCGGCCTCGCAACAGGCATCGCCACCAGCGGATGGAACCCTCTGAGCCGCGTAGCCATGCATGGATCGGTGGAGTTCATGCTGCTGGGCTGCGGCGTGCTCGGGTTCGCCTGGCGAGATGGCCGGGGAGTCGAGACTGGACCTCCGCACTGGCTGTTCGCCTCTGTCACGGTCGCGGTGCTGGCACTCACGCTGTGGCTCTGGCAGGCCCTGGCGGCCTCGGAGCGCGGTCACATCGAGCGCAGCATCCAGGCCAATGCCGACCTGATAAAGGCCGAGCTGGCCGCGGCGATGAGCTCGAGAATCTCGGCGTTGGCCCGCTGCGCCAGGCGCTGGGAGCAGAGTGAAGCGCCAGACCGCCGGAACTGGGAACACGACGCCCGGGTAGTGCTCGAGTATTTTCCCAGCATCCGGGCCATCGCCTGGGTCAGACCCAGCTTCCAGCTCCGTTGGGTCGTCCCGCCCGAAGGGAGTGCAGATCTTGAAAACCTCGACCCGGGATCTGACCCGCGGCTGCGGCAGGTCATGGAAACGGCCCGGGATCAGCGCCGTCCTGCCATGACCGGCGCTGCCGCGCTCCCCATCGGAAATCGGCGCCTTCAGGTCTTCGTGCCTTTGTGGAAGCCGGCCGGATTCGACGGCTTTCTTGTGGGCGTTCTTCGCCCGCAGGATTTTCTCAGCCATGTCTTGACACCGAGTGTTGCGCCGGGCTACTCAATTGCTGTTGTTGACGGCGAGGAAGAAATCTACCGGCGGTTGGGCGCCGGCAACGGACGCCAGAGCGAGTGGGCGCGGGAAGCCACCCTGGAATGGGAGGGCGTCACCTGGCGGTTGCGCCTCTGGCCGGCGCCTAACGTGCTGGCTCAACTGAACTCGGCGTTACCCGAGACGGTTCTGGTGGTAGGGGGCCTGCTGGCCTGCTTGCTTGGCTCGGCGGTTTTCCTGGCGCAAACCGCCGAGAGCGCCAGGAAAGAACGCGAGAAGGAGGCCGACCAACGCAGACGAGCAGAACAGGATCTGGAGCAGTTTTTCACTCCTCTCTCGCTGGACATGCTCTGTATCGCCGGGCCGGATGGCTACTTCAAACGCGTCAACGCGGCCTTTGAAAGCACGCTGGGATGGGCGTCGCAGGAACTGCTGGCGGAGCCGTTTGTGAACTTCGTCCATCCTGAGGACCGCGAGGCGACGCTTCAGGAAACACAGAAGCTGGCCTCCGGCCAAATCACCCTCCACTTTGAGAATCGTTACCGCTGCCGGGATGGGGCCTACCGGTGGCTGATGTGGAACGCGGCCCCAGTGCCCGGCCGGCAGTTGATCTCTGCGGTGGCGCGTGACGTTACCGAGCAGAAGCAGGCCGCGGAGGCCCTGCGCAGGGCGCACCAAGAGCTGGAACAACGGGTGCGGGAGCGCACCGAGGAACTGGCCAAGACCAACCGGGGATTGCAGGCGGAAATCAGTGCGCGCCGGCGCGTACAGGAGGAGCGGGACCGGTTTTTCACTCTATCCCGGGATCTGCTGTGCGTGACGGGCTTCGACGGTTATATCAAGAGCCTGAGCCCAGCCTGGGAACGCACGCTGGGATTCAGGACCGACGAGTTGATGGCCCGCCCGATCCTGGAGGCCGTCCTGCCAGAGGACCGCCAGGCCACTGCTGCGGACTTCCAGAGGCTGCTGGCCAATTTCGAGACCATCTCGTTTGAAAACCGGTACCGTTGCAAGGACGGCTCTTACCGCTGGCTCCTGTGGAACGCGGTCCCCCTTCCGGAAGACCGGGTGATCTACGCCGCCGCCCGCGACATTACCGATCTGAAGCAAGCGGAAGCAGCGCTGCGCGAGCGCGAGGAGCGGTTCCGGAAGCTGTTCGAGGAGGCGCCGATCGGAATCGCACTGGCGGGCCTGGATCACCGCTTCATCCGTGTGAACAGAGCTTTCTGCGAGATGCTGGGATACACCGAAGAGGAGTTGAGCCAGCTCACCTTTGACGACATCACCTGCCCGGAGGACCGGGCCGAAGATGCGCGACTCACCGAGCAGACGTTCGAAGGAGAATCGCCGGGCTTGAAGCTGGAGGAGCGTTACGTCAGCAAGAATGGAGAGACCCTGTGGGTTGATCTGACCCGTACGGTGATTCGGAAAGAGGACGGCACTCCCCTTTATGCCCTGGGCATGATCGAGAACATCAGCGAGCGCAAGATAAGGGACGAACAGATCCGCAAGCTCAACCAGGAACTGGCGCAGCGCATCAGCGAGCTGACTGCGGTGAACCGCGAGCTGGAAACGTTCACCTATTCCGTTTCACATGATCTGCGGGCCCCCTTGCGCCAGGTGGACGGTTTCTCGAAGATTCTGCTGGAAGAAGCCGGATCCGGCCTCGACCCCCAGGCGCAGAAATGGCTCCAGCGCATCCGTGATGGCTCGCAGCGCATGGGGCTCATGGTGGATGGACTCCTGAACCTGGCCCGCATGGTCCGGCCCGAACCCAACCTGCGACTCACCGCACTGCGATCGCTGGTCGAAGAAGTCCTGGCGGATCTCGCGCCGGAGATGGAAGGTCGGGAGATCGAAATCCAGGTGGGCGAGCTGGCGTCTGTGTACTGCGACCCGGCGCTGATGAAGCAGGTGTTTGCGAACCTGCTCTCGAACGCCGTCAAGTTCACGCGTCCCCGGAAGCCCGCCCTTATCCAGATCGGCCAGCTACGCCAGGATCGGGAGACTGTCTTTTTCGTGCGCGACAACGGTGTCGGCCTCGACATGAAGTATGCCGACAAGTTGTTCGGGGTCTTCCAGCGCCTGCACAGACGGGAGGACTTCGAGGGCACGGGCATCGGCCTGGCCACAGTCCAGCGCATCATCCACAAGCACGCTGGCCGGCTGTGGGTCGAAGCCCAGCCGGACAAAGGCGCCACATTTCATTTCACGTTGCACACGCAACAGGGGTGGGAAGCCAAAGCCCAAGTCCCCGCAATGCTAGGAGGTTGAAGATGGCAAGAGATGAAGTGGAGATTCTGCTGGTGGAAGACGACCCGGCGGACGTGGAACTCACGCTGCATGCTCTTCAAAGCGAGCGTCTGGCGAACCGGATTCAGGTGGTGCGGGACGGCGAGGAAGCCCTGGACTTTATTTTCTGCCGCGGCGTCTTCAGCGACCGCGATCCGGACTCTTGGCCCAGACTGATCTTACTGGATTTGAAATTGCCCAAGCTGGACGGGATCGAGGTGTTGCGGCAAATCAAGAGCAATCCCGGCAGCAAGGCGCTGCCCGTGGTGATCCTGACTTCCTCCCGGCAAGAGAAAGATGTGCTGAATGGCTACCAGTTGGGAGCGAACAGCTACATCCAGAAGCCCGTGGATTTCGAGCAGTTCCGGAGAATCGTCAAGCAACTGGGGCTGTACTGGTTGTTGGTCAATCAGCCACCGCCGCCCCAGGTCTTCTCGAACAGCTAGGGGCGGACGCCATGGGTCAGGCTTCCTCAGATCGAGTCAGGGTGGGCAATGGCCCGCTCCGCGCCCTGATCATCGAGGACTGCCCGGAAGATGTGGAAGTCTGTCTGCATACCTTGAAAAAGGCGCGGTTCGAGGTCGAGCTAGAGGTGGCGCAGACCCCGGAGGAGTTGCTCGAGCGGGTGCATTCGAAATCCTACGACGTGGTTCTCTCCGACTACCGGCTGCCCGGCTGGACAGGCATCGACGCCCTGGAGATTGTGCGCAAGGATGGGAAGAACAGAGACGCTCCCTTCATTCTGATAACCGGGTCGCTGGGGGAGGAAATGGCGGTGGAGTGTCTGAAGCAGGGTGTCTCCGACTACGTTCTCAAAGACCAACTGGCTCGTCTCCCGGTGGCCGTCCTCCGCGCCCTGGACGAGAAGCGCTTGCGCAGTGAGCGCACCCGGGCCGAGGAGGAGCTCAACCAGTTCTTCATTCTGTCGCTAGAGATGCTGGGCATCCTCGGCTTCGATGGGTACGCCAGGCGGCTCAACCCCGCCTGGGAACAGGTTCTCGGCTTCACTGCGCAGGAACTCCAGGCCGAGCCCTGCTTGAACTTCTTGCACCCGGAAGATCAGCCCGCAGCCCTGGCTCAACTCCGGAAGCTCACCGCCGGCGCCAGCGTCAACTCGTTCGAAATTCGGTGCCGTGCAAGGAATGGCTCCTACCGGTGGATCCTGGTGAATGCCTTCCCGGCCCTGGAGCGAGAGTTGATCTACGTGGCTGCCCGGGATATTACCGAGCGCAAGCAGGTTGAGGAGGCGGCCTGCCGGCTGGCCGCGATCGTCGAATCATCTACGGATGCCATCATCGGCACTACGCTGGAAGGCATGGTCCTGAGCTGGAACTGCGGCGCCGAGGGGATCTACGGATACACAGCCCAGGAGGCCCTAGGGCGTCCCCTCTCGTTCCTGGCGTCCGCAGAGCGGAATGGGGAGCTTCAGGAACTGCTCGGCAAAGTCCGGCAGGGCGGCAGCGTCCGCCAATTTGAAACCGTGGCGGTGAAAAAAGACGGCAGCCACATCCATGTGTCTCTGACCATATCGCCCGTGCGCGATGCGGCCGGCCGGCTGGTAGGTTTTTCCGAGATTGCTCACGATATCACGGCGCGCAAGCGCCTCGAGGAGCGGCTCCGCAGGAAGAACCGTGAACTGGCGGAACAGAATCGGCGGGTCGAAGAGGCCAGCCGCATGAAAAGCGAGTTTCTGGCCAACATGTCGCACGAACTCCGGTCTCCTCTGAACGGCATTATCGGCTTCACCGAGCTGATGTACGACGGCAAGCTGGGTCCCGTGTCGGCTGAAAACAGGGAGTACCTGGGCGATGTCCTGACCAGTGGCCGGCACCTGCTCCAGCTCATCAACGACGTGCTGGACCTGGCTAAGGTGGAAGCGGGGCGGCTGGAACTTCGACCCGAGCCGGTCCCCATTGACAAACTGGTGCGGGAGGTGGTGGAGGTCCTGCACGCGCTGGCCGTCAAGAAGCGCCTCCGGGTGGCCACCTCGGTGGCCTCCAATGTGGGGGAGTTGGTGGTGGATCCCTCCAAGCTCAAACAGGTCCTCTATAACTACCTTTCCAACGCCGTCAAGTTCACGCCCCACAGAGGCCGGATCTGGGTGCGGGTGAGGCCGGAGGGTCCCAGCGAGTTCCGGCTGGAGGTCGAGGATACCGGCATCGGCATTCGCCCCGAGGATATTCCACGGCTCTTCCGAGAGTTTCAGCAGCTTGATGCCGGCGCCGGCAAGAGATACCCGGGAACCGGTCTGGGCCTGGCCTTGACAAAGCGCATCGTGGAAGCCCAGGGCGGACGAGTGGGAGTGCGAAGCACCCCCGGCCAGGGCAGCCTCTTCTTTGCCATTCTGCCCCGCAGGGCCCAGGTGAAGGCCGCCACCGCAACCTCTCTTGCTCCGCCGATTCTGGTGATCGAAGGCGATGCCAGCGAGCGTTCCTGGCTCGCCCAGATCCTGAAGAACGCCGGTTACGCCGTTGAGACTGCCGCTACCGGGGCCGCAGCCCTGGCGAAGTGTCAGAGCAAAGCCTACGCCTGCATCACTCTCGATCTGCTGCTGCCCGACGCCAACGGCTGGGAAGTGCTGGCCGCCATCCGCAGTCGCGCTCTGAGCCCTGAAGTCCCCGCCATTGTGGTCTCGATGGTGGCCCAGAACGGAACAGACGCTTCCTTGCCCGTTCATGACTTTCTGACCAAGCCTGTGGAACCCGCGGCCTTGCTGGCCGCCTTGACGCGCGCAGGGGTCCAGCCGAAAGCTGTCGCGGCTTCCGCCTGAAGACCTTCCTGGGCGCAGCCCAGCAGCCCGGCAAAACGCTAAAGAAAAGGTCCGGACCTGACGATAACAGCGAAAGAATCGGCATGGCCCGCGAACCCATCCTGGTGGTGGACGATAACCCGCTCAACCTGAAGCTTACCCGCGTCCTGTTGGCTGGGGAAGGCTACGAGGTGCGCACCGCCACCGACAGCCAGGAGGCCCTGGCGGTCCTGAAAACCTTCCGTCCCCGCCTCATCCTGATGGACATTCAGCTCCCCGGCATGGACGGCTTGGAACTGACCAGACGCCTGAAAGCCGATTCGTCCAATCGCGACATCCTGGTGCTGGCCTTGACGGCCTATGCCATGAAGGGAGACGAACAAAAGGCTCGGAACGCCGGTTGTGACGGCTACATCGCCAAACCCATTGACACGCGCAGCCTCCCGTCTGTGGTCAGGGACTATCTGCAACGCGGTCGCAGGACACCTCGCAGTGCTGGGGCGGATGCGGCGGGGGGTATGTGACAGGATCGCTTCCCTGTAACCGGGGCCTTTCCCGGGGCGGGATAGGGCGTTTTGTCAACAACTCAGAAGCGGTGAAAAAACTCCCGCCTCATTTCGGCTACCGACGCTTCCTAAGGAGTCAAGCGTGGATCCACAAACGGTCTTGATAGCAGATGACGACCCGCTGGAGCGCAAGTTGCTCAGCATCCATCTGACCCAGATGGGCCTTCGGGTGATCACCGCGCAGGACGGAGTCGAGGCCTTGGAGAAAGCCCGCCAGAGCCGTCCCGACGCTGTCATCAGCGATGTGCTGATGCCGCGTCTGGACGGTTTCAGACTGTGCCAGACGCTCAAAAGCAATACGTATGAATGATGGTTACAATAAAAGTTAACGTATTGCTCTTGCAGCCCTTGTCTGCTGGCCATTTCAAATACTATCCAAGACATTGCCCTAAAATTTAGTTATAATAGGACAAAACTGAGGGGGGGTGAGATATTGAAGGGTTCTGCGGTTAGAAAATCGAAAATTCATCCACATATTGCTCATGAGAAAGGAGTATGCGGTGGTAGAAGCATAATAGTGGGGACAAGAATACCCGTTTGGTCTATCATCAAGTGGTATAAACTTGGTATGCCAATTGAAGACATAATGAGGGAATTTCCTCAATTGACTCCTTCACAGGTTCATGATGCATTTTCATATTATTACGACAACCAGGAAGAGATCGAAAAAGATATTGCAGAGAATGAAAACGAGGCTCATCTCAGGGTCACGGGGTGATAAAACTCTATCTTGATGAGAATGTGCCTGAGTCAATAGCCATGGCATTGAGGTTAAGGGGATATGATGTAATTACTGTAAAGGAAGTGGGTAGAAAGGGTTTATCTGATATCGAACAACTTGAATATGCATCTTCAGAAAATAGGCTAATTTTTACCTTCAACGTTGCTGATTTACACAAAATTCATTCTGAATTTATTAAAACTGGTCGTCACCATAATGGTATTATCCTTTCAAAACAGCTTCCCGTTAGAAGGACAGTTAAGGCACTATTAAAGTTACTTTCCAGCCTAAATTCTGAAAAAGTCAGGGATAATGTTGTCTGGTTAAGCGATTGGGTAGAATAGCGTTAAAACACTCACCAAAGTCAAAGGTACCTTTAGCAATGTTATTAAATAAACCTCAGAAGTTTCTGTTATTATTGCAGTCTATGGCAAAGGTGTCTCCAGTAACTCTGCTGCCTGTGTTACCAGTCGCAATAGCAGTAAAGCACCGCGTTAGCGCGCCATATGCAAGTGGATTCGTAGCTGTTATTTGCTGGTTTTGGACTATTTGATAACTAAAGTTTAGATTTGTTCCCACTCCAGGTTTAAACCCTGGCAGTACTCCTGCTGCCTGAATAAGGGCTATATTGCCGGGCTGATCAACTCCTGCAACCCCTGTTGTTGCAGCATAGTTACCATTCTCTGCAAAAAACTGCTCTTGAAGTAGTCTCAGGGTTTCTAGATTTGAGTATGCCTCTGTCCTTGCAGCCCTCTTTTGCTGGCCGACATAAGCCGGGATTGACAGTGCAGCAAGAATGCTGATGATAGCGATAACGATGATGAGTTCTGTTAAGGTAAAGCCCTTTTTACCACCCATAATTACCTCCTTTTCCTGATCATCAACAATTATCAACTTTATATAAAATAACGTCTGATTTATGATCTTTAACATTTAAATAAAAAGAGGAGGTTAAGCCTCCTCTTTTTATTTGGTATTGCAGCAACCAACGTTAATCAGCA
>CAVRZY010000287.1:0-10265 GCA_963725415.1 uncultured Acidobacteriota bacterium
GGTGGATGTGAAGTTCATCGATGTGAAGGAGTGGGGGCGGGGAGACTATCTGTTCGACATGACCAAGATCGCGCACTACCTGGCGGTGACGGGTCCGGTGGAGAAGGCGGGGCAGGACCCGGAAGTGAGGTGCGAGGCATCGGGCACGGAGGTGTCGCTGGAGTACGCACTGGACCCTCCGGCGTGGGTCGAGAAGGCGATCGCGGTATTGCGGCACCGGGTGGCGGAGTTCGCCAGGGAATATGGAGATTCGGGATTCTGGGAGCTGCGGTACGAGCTGGGGATGGCTTCGAACCTGCTGGGGCTGCCGCTGGGGCGGTTGGAGCAGGGGCGACGGGGTGCAGCGCTGATGCTGTATGCGGAAGGCCTGAAATGGTTGGAGAAGTTCCGGCGCGGTTTCGCGGCCCTGTGAACCTACTTGGCCGAGAGCAGAATGGAGTAGTTGAGCGCGTCCTTGTCGGGCGAGGAGTTGGAAACAACGAGGACGAGGTGGTCGGCGCCTGCGGGAGCGACGGAGAGGGGCTGACCTTGGGGCACTGACTGGGTGTTGCCGCGGCGCAAATCGGGTGTGCTTGCGGCGACGGTGGCGTCAAGGTGATGCGGGTTCCGCACCCAGAGGAACTCAACGGCGCGCACATCCGGGGCGGTGTAGAAGCGGAAGTAGTGGCAGGCCAAGTGATCAACGTGGCCGACGAGGGTCTCCCGGGCGTTGGGCGTCACCTCGAAGGAGTAGACCAAGGTCCGGCCGGTGTGGCGCTGGAAGATATCGCGCGCGTAGCAGTAGCTGTGCGGGTCGGCGAGGAAGTAGGAATGCAGACAATAGTCGGCGAAGAGACGACGCCGGTCCCGGTCTGAGACGCGCTTCTCGCTCAAGAGGCGGTGGATGGCCGCCAGTGGCGTCTCTATGGGGAGAGCACTGCATCCAGATCTCGCTGAGGAACTGATCGCCCCAGCGGGTGGTGAGATAACGGACGAACATCTCGGACTGGTACCAAGCGTTGTCGTCATCGAGGGCGCGGTCGGGGTGGTCGCACCAATCAGAGGTGTACTCGAGGTAGTTGGGGTAATCGGGGAAGACGCGGCGCTCCATGAAGAGGGCCGTGCCCTCATCGAACCACCTCCAGAAGTTGGTGCTGGGCTCCTTGAAAAGACGTTCGGTGTAGTTGAAGACGTGGACAGTCTCATGAGTGGCAGCGATCGTAGCGTACTGAAGTTCGGCTTCGAGGTTAGGCAGACACGTACGGCAGGGGAGGAGGATTGACGGGAAGCGGGCTTGGGCCTCGTAGGTGGTGAGGGGACTGAAGTAACCGGGGAACCGCTGATTGATGTCGATGAGCTCGACCAGGGTCTTGCCTCTCTCTGGGTTGACAATGGGCGGGCGGCGAGAGAATGGGGGGGCGGTCAGGGCATCATAGCAGCGTTCGAGGCCCTTGGCGGAGGCCTCGACGAGGCGAATGTTCTGTATAGCGCCGGCGCCACCGCCGGGGCCAAGGCGAGGGTTGCGGTGGGCGTAGACGATCTCGAAATGGGAACAGTGGAAGGATGGCATAGCCGCCTCCTGGCGCGAGTCACCGCTTCAGGGTGGCCAACCACTGGCCTTCGCCCTCGGGGTCAACATGGAAGTGCTGCCGGATTTCGTCCTGGAGGCGGTCGTCGAGGTCGTCCCAGTGGGCCTCGATGTTGCGGGTGAGCTCGGCAAGGCGATGGGTGAGGCCTCTGCGGAACCCGGAGGGCCTAGCGACGGCCTCGCGAGAGCCAGGGGCGTCCGGTACGGGGGGGCCGAACAGGTCGCGCAACTCGGCACGGATGGGGCGGCCGTAGATGCGGGCCTTAAGCGCTTGGATCAGTTCAGTCTCCCAGCCTTTCTCCTTGGGGTACCAGTAGGCCCTCGGGTCTTCCTCGCGCGAGTGGAACTCGCCGAGGTGCGCATTTACCAGGGGCTCGTCGGCGTAGGCGGTGATGTGGAAGACGACGGTACTCTGGCTCTTCTGCCTGAGTTCGCTGCAAATGACTCTGTCCAGCTCGGGGTGCTCTCCGTGGGCTCTGGGGAGCATTACGTCAAGGATGGCAGAGTCGTAGGGGCCGGGACCGAGGAGAGCAGCCTGGATGAGGTTGAGGGCGTTGGCGACGTTGGTGGCGGTGTGGATGAGGGCTTCGGGGAACTCCTTTTTGAGGAGCAGTTCCAGCGCGTCGAGTGTAGGTGGGTCATCCTCTACAAGCAAGATGCGAATCATACGGTGATCAATCCTTTCGGGGAGCGGGGATGGCCGCGGGAATCTCGATGACGAATCTGGCGCCTTGTCCCGGAGTGCCATTCTCAGAGATGGTTCCACCGTGGGCGGTGATAACCCTGCGAACATACGAGAGACCAAGACCGGTACTTGGGTTTCGTCCGGGCCGGCGGCTGAAGAAGTCATCGAAGATCCTATCCTTGAACTCGTGGGGCACGCCGGGACCGTTATCCGTGTAAGTGATCCTGACGCGGTCCCCGGAGGGGCCGGGGAACGTCTCAACGAAGACTTCGACACGGAGCTTCGCGTAATCAGGCGCCATTTCGCGAGAGTTATTGAAGAGCTCGAGGAAGACGCTTTCGAGCAGGTGGGGGTCGCCGATGATCAAGACGCTGTCGGCGGCGCAGGTAATGTTGCGGGTGCGGCCAGGCAGGGCGGCTTGCGCGGCCGCTTTCAGGCGCGGCAGCAGGTCGAACGTCTCCGCCTGGGGAACGACTGCGGAAAGCATCTTTTTGGTGCGGCGAGCGGTGGTCTGGACACGGGTGAGGGCGCCATCGAACATGTCGTTCAGTGCCTTCAGGGCAGGCAGGTCACCTTCCTCGTCCCGCAAGAGGCGGAGGAGTGGAGAGAAAGAGCCGATTTGAGTGAGGATGCTGTGGGAGATGATGGAGATCGATTTCTCATAAGCCTCACGGACCGCTCGATCATGCTCGGCTGCGGCGCGGTCGCGGCGGATGAAGGCAGCAAGGAGCTCGGCGGCCATGTCGTAGAGTACCTTCAGGAGCGCGAACTGCTCGGGTGGCAAGTCTTCGTCACATTGAAGAGTGAACTTCCCGAGGTCTCTTTCGGAGGATAGCAGGGGGATATCGATCCAGAATTGCCCTGGCTTCTTCTCCAACTCCTCTGGGCAGTGGGGATCGCGCACAGCCAGAACGTCCAACCCGTGAAGGGTGTGCAGGGGCGTACCATCGACGAGGTCCGGCCTATAGCAGAAGACTATGGGAATACGCTCTTGGATGGACTTCCAGGTCTCAAAGGAAGGTTCGTGACGGCGCGGGAGGTTGATGAGCCCCTGGTTGAACTTCCGCTGCGCCTCGGGGTCCTCAAAGCCGTAGGACAGCTTGCTGAGAAAGCGGTCGGGATCGAGCTCGTCGATGCGGTAGAGGCGTCCGAGCTTGTGGCCGAGGAGCTTGGCGGCGTCGAGCATTGCCTGCATCGCCGAGGTGGTGTCGGTGGCTGCGGCCACAGCGCGGAAGGCCTCCAGCACGCGATGAAGGTAGTTCATGTCCTCGATGTGAAGCAGCCCTCCGATGACTTCCTGGCGCCAATTCTGAATCCGATCAGCCAAGAGAGCGCCGCGGTAAGTGGGTTGAGAGCCAATGCCGGTGAAGTGGTGAAAGACCCGGCGTCCGGAGAGGGATTCGCGCAGGTATTTCTGGAGGTCCTGGGTGCCCTGGTCGGGAAGGATCTGGGCCTCGTCGCGGTCGCGCCAACCGGGCGGGAGGCCCAAGAGATCGGCGGCCGGCTTGTTGGCGTAACGGCACTGTTCGAGGCTATCGGCAATGAGGACAGGTTCGGGGATCAAGTCGAGGCCGGACTGAAGGAGGTTGACGCGCTCACTCTGTTCGATGGCGGTGGCAAGCTGGCGACCGAAGACGATGAGGTCCTCGACCTCTTCCCCTGTGGGCACGGCGCCGTCCTGGCGTTCCACGTGAATGGTGCCGACGACGACGGAAGTTTGACTGAAAATGGGAACGATGGCCAGGGATTTCATCCTAGCTGCGCGTACGACCTCCTTGTTCGCGAGCGGCTCCTGGCTGGCTTCATCTACGATCTTGTACTGGCCGGTGTGGACGATGTAAGGCTGAAGATCGGCAAGCGGGTCGGAGAGGGGCCAGTCCGTCATTTGTCCGATGTCAACTGAGGCGTCATCGGAATCGTCGAGGCCACCGTGAATGCGCTCGCGTTTGGGATCGACGAGGCAGAAGAAGACGCGACGGTAGCCTAGAGTGCGTAGGCCGCGAGCGGCCATGGCGAGGACGTGGCGGGTGTTCAAGACCTGCCTGCCGAGAGAATCGAAAATGGAGTTGAGGATCTCGACATGGCGGTCGCGGACCGTGAGCCGGGCGCGGTCCCTCTCTACCTTGACGGCGTGTCCTTGGGCTTCGCGGAGATGCCGAAAGAGCTGCCTGAGGAGGCGCTCGCGCTCGCGGGTAATGACGGAGCGGCCTTGGAGATCGCTGACCGTGACAGCCCAGCTCTGGTCGGGAGGAGGGGCGTCGAGGAGCATGGCGGCAACCTGATTGGACCAGGGTGGAGGAAGTGGCAGCCAGTCCGGCGAAACGGCACCGGGAGAAGGCAACATCCTGGATACGTCGCCGTGTGGGAGGGTCCAGGGAAACACGTCGATGTCGAAGGACGTCCAGGCCTTGTCCCAGCGCCAGAAGAAGACCTCGGGGAAGCCGAGGACGAGGCGGCAGCCCTGGGCAAAGAGCCGCATCACGCTGAAGGGGCCCTTAGAGGCTTCGGAGTAGAGAGAGGCGGAGAGGGCGTTGAGCGTGGCTTCAACCTCGGCGCGGTCCTCCACGCAGAGAGGCCGCAAACGACGTTCAGCTTTCAACCGCTCGAAGTGCTGGAAGGCTCTGTCCCAATTGTTGTTGCGGGCGTGAAGGTCGCCCAAGTGGAGGTCATCAAACCGCCTGAGAACGAACTCGCGCATGAGGGGCGAAGCCAATCGAGGCGGCCGTTGTTGCGGAGGGCCACGCCCGCCAGTTCGAGAGGCCCGGGAGGACCAGAGGATATGGGCACGGCGACATCCTCGCCGCGAATGAGGCGCTCGAGGTCGATCCAGCAAGGCGGGTCGCGATCGATGAGCTGTATGGCATAGGCGAACACGTGCATCCAGTAAACGCCCGGAATACCGGTGAACCCTGGAAACCCCGTAATCTCAGAAATGCTGACAGGAGCGTCGTCGCAGTCCGGCCGGCGAGCACGGGATTCCTGGACGCCAGCCAGGAGGAGCCGGAGGAGATAGACGCTTCCACCGGTGATCTCCCAAAGGGCGCGGCAGGCACTTTCCGGGGACTGGAAGTGAAGGTGCAAGGCGCGGGCGTAATGGGAAAGGAACCCGGAGAACTCGTCCAGGGCAAACCCCTGGAGGACGTACTGGTTGGCGCAGTTAAATTCGGAACCAGGGCCGTGCACGAGCTCGCTGAAGTTCAGTTCGCCGGTGAGGACAACGATCAATCGCTTCTGCTCGACGCGAGTGCGCACGTCCTGGAGGAAGGACCGCGCCAGATGGTGGGCCATGGCATCAACGTTAGAGGCCAGAAGGACGACCGGTTTGCCGTCGCGTTGCCAGAGATCGTCGATGGGAGCGAGGAGACCGCCGCCGGCCGGCGCTTCCGCGTCCTGACCGCCGGCTCGGCGCACGGCCTCAGCCAACAACTGGCGTACCCGCGAGGCGTCGGTGAGGGGCTCATCGGCGAGGATCCGCAGGGGCAGGACCGGGCCGACCGCGGAGACCTTCAGGAGTTCGTCCAAGCGATCGAGGAGGTACCGCTTGCCGCAATAACGGGGGCCAAGTAGTACGACGCTCTCGGCGTTGCAGATCTTGTCCCGGAGCTCTTGGATGAATGCTTGATCGATTCTTCTGTAGTGGAAGGGAACCATGGCTGGAATCACCCTGAGACAGTGGCAGGCTGGCGCGCGGTATGAACTGCGCGACGAGCATCATCGATAGCGCCGTCGAGGAAGCCTAACTGGTTGGCATACTCGATGAACGCCTCGTTGGCGACGCGAAAGGCGCCACGCTCCCAGGCCAAGACGTTGTCGATCACCATTTCGTTCATGAGGTCGAGAGCACATTGATGGTCCAGAGAGACGCCATTCTGAGCGGCCACCTCGCGAACCAGGGGTATGGTGATGTGTTCCTGGCGCGACTTCAGGAGCGAGAGGGCGATGAGGCGTCTTTCGGGCTCGCGAATATCGAACAAGGGAGCGGTGAAGAACTGGGCGGTCTGAAAATCCCACCTGAGCAATTCGACGTGGTTGACGGAGATGGCATCAGTGTTCTCGCGGATGGCGAGGTCGGCGAGCCGCTCTCCATAGAACTGGACGAGGTATGGCATGCGGCCGGTGAGACGGAAGACGCGATCCGTCAGCTCGTCCGGGGAATCGATGCGGAAGCCAAGGTCGGCCAGGGGGTCAAGGAGCAAGGCGCGGGCCGAGGGTTCGTCGAGGGGTTCGAGGCGGAGGAGCTCGAGGCGGTAGCCGAGAGCGCTCTTGCCGGTAGCGAGCAGCTTCAGCAGCGCTCCACGTCCGGCGAGAACCAGCCGGCAGAAGCCTTGCTTGGCGGCCGTACCCAGGGCTTCTAGCACCTGGTTTCCGCAGACTTCGTCAGTCTCGTCGAGCAGCAGTTCGAGAGGACCGCCCAGTTTCCAGCGGTGGTATCGGAGAAACTGGCCGAGGTCATCGACGGTGATGCGGTAGCTTCTCTGTGATGGCTCGATGTGCTTTGCGATGAAGCGGGCCACGCTGTCAGCGGTGCGATCGGCGTAGCCGTACAAGTTGATGAGGAACTGGCGGGAGGCGCGCGGATCGCGTGATCGCACAACGAGGCTTTCGTAGTGCCTGAGGAGGGAGGTCTTGCCGATGCGGCTGGGGCCGGCGACAGCGAAGCTCACTTCCGTCTGGCAGAGGAGCCGGTCAAGCTCGGTCTGCCGGCCGAAGAACATGTTGCCCAGCGCGGGCAGGGTGATGGAGTAAGGGATAAGGCCTTGCCGTGGGATTTGCCGGTAGAGCGATTGCTTGAGGAGGGAACGGGGGTCGGAGCATTCGAATAGGTTTTGCACCTGCGGGCGATCCAAGACGAGGAAGCGCTTGCCGGAGGCGAGAGCGCTGGCGCGCTGCTGAGCGGAGTCGGAGAGGGCGAGGATGAACGCGATGTGGCCGGGGAGGGCAGCGTGGCCTAAGAACTCCTCGATGGGGTCCGAGGCGGAGGAATCGGAGCCGCCGACGATCAAGCAGGGGACCTCGGCCATGCCGCGAAGGCGGATGGAGCCGAGGTCCACGGTGAAGCGCAGGGTGTTGTCGCTGGGGCGCTGGTCCAAGGCGGTAGTTTGGAGGGCGGTGGTCCAGCGCAGCAGGAACTCCTCAGCGAGCGCGGGAGTGGGGGCCTGCCAGCCGGCGGCTAGGGCGTCGAGGAGAGCGGGGGTGGCGAGCTTCCTGGTACTCATCGGGGCGAAGTGTCGGGCGGCGCGGCATAGGCGGCGCGGAGTGCGGATTCGACGCGCCGGAGTTCGGCGGACTGGGCCGGAGTGTAAGAGGCTTCGATGTGCTCGAGCGCCGCTTCGCACTGGTCAAGCGGGAAAAGGCGGCGCCCCGGTGCGGAGCGGGCGCGTGCCATGAGGATGGCGGCCGGGGGGGCTTCAAAGGCTTCGGCGAGGCCGATGCGGATGTGGGCGAGCGCCTCGCGGAAGCTCATGCCGAGATTGCGGGCCAAGCCAGCGAACGCCGGCGCAGAGTGAGCGTCGGGAGGGCCGAGGGCGGCAATGCCGTGAGAGTCGAGTAAAGCCGTGAGCGAGACGCCGCGCGCCTTGGCGATCCCCTCGATGTAATCGGCCATGGACAGGGGTACGAAGCCGACCCGCGAGCGTTCCTCGCGGAGCCTAGCCAGCGCCAGCGGGGCGAGGGCGGCGTCCCGGCAGCGCACGCGAAACGCCGGCGACACGTCGAAGGACGGCGGGGCGGAATCGGGGAATTGGTGGAGATCGCGGGCCGACTCGACGTGGGTAAGCACGATCGCCTTGACCTTTCGGCCGTGAAGGATGTTGTCGTCAGGTATCCCATTTATATTGATGAGCTCCTCGCGGCTCATCTTTCCTATCTCCGCGTCCTCGAACGCCATGATGCTGTCGAGCCTTATGCCCATGTCGACGATTATATAATTTCCATCAAACCCCAAAGCGGTCATGTTCTTGCCGACCTCGCCAAGGCCGCCGATCGGAATTATTTCAACCGCCAAGATCTCCCCGCCCTTCTGTTTTTCTAAATTCATTCCGCGGGCCAGAAGCCAATCCCGAGTCCTACCTGTGACTATGAAATCGGCCTTGCGCAAATCGGCCATTCGCCGCATCCTGTCAAAAACATCGCCGCCTTTAGCTCCGCCATGAAGTCTCGAAGCAATTCACGACGGCGGCTTTGCCCTTCTGGGCGGCGCGAAGAACCGGCAACGCAACGCCCACAAGATCGGCTCCCAAGGCCAGCGCCTTCGCTGCGTCGAGTCCTGAACGTATGCCGCCGCTCGATATCACTGGAACCTTGACAGCTGCCGCGACTTCGGCCGTGCAAACCGCAGTGGGTATGCCCCAGTCCCAGAAAGTCATTCCGACCGCGGACCCTTTCGGCATCCTGAGCGTCTCAACGCCCAGCCCAAGAAGTGCCTCCAGCCCCGCTGACGTCAATCGCTGAAGCTCCAGCTCCAACAAGTTCCCTGGCAACCTCGGCGCCTGACCCCGCCGCCAGTCTCTTTTGCGATAACGGGCAAATCCAAGCCCTTGCAAACTTTGGAGAACTTTTCCACACGCGCCCCTGTACATCGGTTCTCCCTCCGGCTGCACAGTTCCTGCAGCGGGTTCATGTGTATGGAAAGCGCATCAGCTTCGATCATCTCAACGGCTCTGCGCGCCTCGGCGACGCCATAACCCTGGGTCAGCTGCGGCATTCCGATGTTGCCGACGAGAAAGACGTCCGGCGCGACACTCCTGACCTTGAAGGTCTCGGCCAACTTCGGGTCCTCAATCGCTGCCCTTTGGCTGCCGACGCCGAAAGCTATGCCAAGCTCCTGGGTCTTTGCCTGGCTTACCGCCTCATCTACGGAAAGCGTTCGTCCATTGGGCCCGGGCGATACGAGCATTGCATTGGTGGAATACTCGTCAACAAACACCTGGCACCGCCCGAATACCGCCAGAAAAGTCGCCAGCTCCGCGTCAAAGAGACGATTGTTTTGGAATACATTCGCGACGACCACGCCATCTTCGGCAAGAACGCCTTTTACCTGCTCAAGAAATTCCTTTGTCATCAGATGAAACGGTATATACTCGCTGTTGAACGCATCCAGGACAACAATGTCGTATTTCTCCGCTGACTTCCTGCGAAGCAGTTCCTTGATAAACATCCGACCGTCGGAAATGTGCACTCTTAGCTTGTCGTCCTCGCGAAAACCGAAGAATTGTTTTGCCGTCTGCTGAATATCGGGGTCTATTTCCGCCACGTCAATATCAGTCGCCGGAAAATAACTGTGCATTTCCCGCGGAATCACTCCGCCGCCCAGCCCCAGCACAAGTATCCTCTTTGGCTCCGGCTTATACAACAGCCCGCAGAAGGCAAGTTTTGTGTAACTCAGCATATGCTGCGCGTAAATTATTCAAATCGACCTGGCTTTGCACCTGCACGGCGGGCTGCTTGCCGAATCGCAACGTCACAACGGACCCGCGTTTGTAAACCAGTATGCGGTGGTAAAGCGAGTCCTTCTGATAAATAAGCCGGCCCCACTCGCCGTCGGCTGCCGCGCCGATAACCGGCAATTGACAAAAAACAGCTACGCAAAACACGATAGTTAAAACAACCTTGCGCATATTCTTATTTTCCCGTGTCCTTTTTTTTCGCACGACCGCCTGCAGAAGAATCACCACGCCCATAACCACTAACACGGCCCTGAAACAAGCAACGTATGCCGCATTGAAACGAGCACCAGATAAAATGCGGTCACCACGCAGCCGGCGAAACTGGCCGCGGTCGAAAAGGCAAGCACCACCCCCGCATTAAGTCCGGAATCGCTCGCCTGCTTAGTCAGCCAACGCACCGCCGTAGGCGTCACCGTGCCAAGCAGAACAGTCGGCGCGCCAAAAAAAATAACGGCAGCCAGAAGAGAACCCCATTTCTCATCCAACCCGATATTGTACATCCCGTCGCACACCGGCTCTATAAATGCAGGCATAACACACAGCCATACACCGGCCGTAATGATGCCGG
>CAVRZY010000288.1:0-26704 GCA_963725415.1 uncultured Acidobacteriota bacterium
TGCCCTTCCCAGTGAACATGATGAAGGGGGTCTTGTTTCCATTTTCTCTTAGCTCTTTCAGAAATTCCAGACCGTCTTTCCCCGGCATCTGATAATCCGAAACGATCGCCTTATACCGTTCCTTCTCAAGCTTCGACCACGCTTCTTCAACTGAATTCGCGGTGTCCACTTGGAATGGACCCTGCATTTCCAAACACTGCTTCGTAACCTTCAAGATGCCCAGGTCGTCATCAACATGCAAGACATGTATCTGCTCATTTATGTCAAGTGCTACCCTCGCCGAGGACTCGACAGCATATTTGCTCATCTAAACCACTTTCATGCCCACTACTACCTACGGATGTTGAACAATCATACGAAGAGTCACACGCGATAAAACGGTTATGAAGCCACAATAAATACCCAGAATCGCACAAAACCGATTCGAAAGACGACTAGCATGTTGAAAATCCGCTTGATCTCCGAAAGTGATGGATTTCGGGGCGCACGATGTTCAGAATAGTTTGCTTCAACTTGATGCTGCTTGTGCAGAGATGGCTTTGGAGACTTCGTGTTCAGTCTTCTTCCCATAGAACGATTTCGTTATTAGCTGGATGAAGCCTCTTAGGGCGCGAACACTGATGAATATCTAGTATATCGCGCGCGTGAATTACTCCCGTTGTGCCGAGGGCCAGGTTTGGTCCTGCCCGACCTGCCAGTCAATCCACACACCTATATGCTTCTTCATTGTTCTGTTACCACACAACGTTACCTCTAACATTACCGCCTGATGAGGGGAGTCTCAACTGTCAGCTGGCGGGCTAGAGGAGGTGACAGAGTGTGAGCAAAAGAGACAAGCAAGTCGGAAAAATGATTGACAGGCAAAAGGGCCATCAGACAAGGAGAGCTCGCGGGGGAAAGAAACAGAAGAGAAGGTAGAAACACAAATCCGGGCGAGACAAGATATTTTGTGAAGCATAGGGAAGAATACCCTGCCCGCGCAACTCGCCGAGGCTGCCAAACTCTCCTCGTCTAACGTGACCTGTATCAGCGCCTGTTTGCTGTGTGCTTATTTAACCAAGTATTTCTCGAAATGTCTTGACCAATCCACTTTAAACATGGCAATTGCCAGTACCAGCCCTACAGTCGTGCAAATCAATGCGGATACAAGCTCGCTTCCCACGCCAAGCATGTCCCCGATTACGCCTATTGAAAATCTGCCGCCGTAAGCCACGATTAGGCTCATGAGGAATTTCCCTGCTAGGGCAGGCGCAAAGGCTTTGATTGGATTGTAGCGGGTGGCGCCGAGCGGAATGAAAACCAGGTCATCGGGCAAGGGTGTCAAGGCAAAGGCAAAAATCGCGACGGCACCGAACCTGTCGAAGACCTTGACCAGAAAATCCACGTTCTTCTTGTATCTTCCAGTCATGACTCTTCTACTGCTAAGACCGAGCAAATACCCCGAGAATTCCCCAATCGCCCCGCCGATTGCCGCGGCTAAAGCAATAAGCAGAGGATCGCAAAACCCAACCGTCTCCAATCTTGAGACCTGCAAGAGTGAAGACAACAATCGTGTCAGGAACGGGCACAACGATGGACACGGCACCAGCCAGGCTCATGACGAATATTCCCAAATACCCGTACTGCGTACAAAGATAGCGCATCCACGTGATGACGCCTCCAAACCACAACATCATTCCTCTTGTGTCCACAGCCTTAACGCGAACACTGCCCCGTGAATTATTAACTGTTTCCCAGAATTAGACACAATTCCGTTCCTAATCTGACAAGACATTCAACGCGCGCACGCGCCTGCGCACCAACCCTTATGCCCGTCTGCTTCTTCAAGCGCGTTTTACCCCACAACATTGCGATTGTACAACACAACCATTACAACTGACCTTACAACACAGGGAAGAGGGGTCACGCCTCAAGACTTGTTACCGAACAATGTTACATCCGACATTACAAAAAAGAGGAGGGCCCACGACACAGCATTGCTACAGATTACAATTACAGATTACAATTACAGATTACAACTGACCTTACAAATGAAGGGAGGGGGGGTCAACAACGCAACATTGCAATCTTGTAATACAACATAATGTCGACGTAGAAAAAGGGAAGGGGTCAACTCCGAAGCTCTACGCGTCAGAGTTCTCCTGAAGCACGCATTCTCAGACAACGCTTTAGGAGCCAGAACCCGGACAGCACGCCAGCGTCCCGAAGACACCGCTGACAGGCTAAAAGGCAGCTGGCACGTTGGACAACTGAAATTCTCCACAACGTCCATAGAATGACATTTTTCCTAAACGTGCACGTCGGCCAACCATTGGGGGAGCCTACCATAGCTAGCGCGCTTGTGTTTCTTGAATACTTGAGCGTTCGCTTGAATTGACGGTTAAGGCTTGACCCGTCTGAATGCGACTGCTGCGACTGCGAAGGCTACAAGACTTTCAGCTATCAGCGCTACTATCTCGATTGGTAGATGCGGCGCGTACACCTGTAGTAGCCCGGCTCTGAGCATGTCAGCAGCATAGGTCAAAGGATTAGCCAATGAGACAGCCTGAATGGCTAGCGGCGCTTTTTCCAGAGGGTAATAGACTGAGCTTAGAAACATTAGAGGAGTGAACATTACGTTGAGAGTGGCATTGAACGCCTCATTGGATTTTATGTACACAGAAATGGCCAGTGTCAAAGAACCAAAAAAGAGAGACCCTAACACCAGCGAACCGGCAATAAAGAGTACACCAGCGATGGAGACTTTTAACCCCACGAGTAATGGGGAGGCAATGAGAAAAACCAGAAACGCGTTTAGCATTCCTTGAAGCACAACTTGGCTCGGCCCTCGCCCTGGGGTAGAATGCCCATAGCATCAGACAGGCTTGCCAGCAGGAATAGAACAGGAGCCCCATGCCTTCGACCCCCATGCTTGCCTTGCTGCCGGAGGATAGACACTGGTGGTTCGCGACCCGCACGCGGGCCATCCTCCTCTTCCTGGACCGTCACCTGGGGCCAGGGACAGATGTCGCGTCCTCGACGTGGGCTGCGGGGCAGCAACATGGTGCATCACCTGGCGCACTTTGGCCGCGCTGTGGGGCTAGACAACAACGAGCGACCACTCAGTGTGGCCCGCCAGCGTGGCCTCGACGTACGGCGGGTCGGCGGAGAGGACCTGCCCTTCGAAGATAGCGAGTTTGACCTGGTAGCTCTATTGGACACCGTGGAACACGTGCCAGACAAATTAGAGACGGCGGTGTTCGCCGAGTGCTGGCGGGTACTCAAGCCACGGGGCAAGTTGCTCATCACTGCACCTGCGTTCATGTGGTTGTTGAGCCACAACGACGTCCTCAACGCTCACAGCCGCCGCTACGCCGTCGGAGAGCTGCGTCATAAGCTGGACAGTGTCGGTTTTCGCACCCTCCGCAGCTCGACAGCAACTTCCTCGTTTTCCCCCTGGCCGCCGTGCTTATCTGGCTACGCCGAAGCTCGCAGAAGCAGACTCGATCTGGCATCGCCGCACTTCAATAAGGGGGCCTATCAGGTGGAGATGGAGCCCGCACCAGCGCTGCTCAATATGGTTCTCAACGCCCTGGGCTGGCTGGAGACGCAGTTGCTGAAGCTGACCTCCTTGCCCGTGGGCACGGGGATCGTCCTCGTGGCCGAGAAAAGGCCTGGCGTGGCAACGCAGACCGCGTGAGGCCCGGAACCAATGAGTGAGCGACTATACGGTCGGCAGGCCGTGCGAGAGGCGCTGCGAGCTGGACGCCGCCGCCCGCTGCGCCTTCTGCTGGCCAAGGGAGTGAGGGACACAGGCGGCTTGCCGAAATCGTGACGTTGGCCGAATGTGCCGGGCTGCCCCCTCCACTGGCTCGAGCGGCAGGAGCTGGACCGCCTGGCCAGCGGTCACCAGGGCGTGGTGCTGGAGGCCTCGGCCTATGCCTACGTGGACGCGGTGGCAGTACACTGGGGAGGTGAGGCGTTGCGTTGCAGTCCTGGCGGTGGGGCTGGCGCCAGCTTGGCTGTGGGCTGGGGAGGGCCGGGCCGCGGAGCTGGCGCGCCGGATTCTACAGGCGGGTCTGGACCCGCAGGAGTGCTACCGTGTCCGGGAGCTGCGCTTCACCAAAGAGGACATCCGGTTCTACCTTACCGACGGGTATTTGGTCTTCGGAAAGCCGGTGGACGGGATGCGGACCTCGGCCGTATTCACGGCGGATGTCGAAGGCGGTGATGCGGAGGTGCTGATCCTGCCGCCGCACCGCTCGGAGAGGCTGTCGCTGGCCTCCTACACCGGCTCGCCGAATCTCAACGAGCATTTCAAGAGTGCGGTGTGGATCTTTACGGATGACAGCTACGCGCAGTTATGGGAGCAGATCCGGGCGTACGATCCGCCTAGGCGAAGCCCGGAGATGGGCCTGCTGCTGGCGCAAAGCTGGGACTCGGTGGTCCAGAATTTCACTTCCAGTTTTCAGATCCGAGTGGTAGGAGACATCCTGTCGGCACGCCGACCGCTCAACGGGTTTCTCTACGGCGCGCTGGCGGGGCGGAAATTGGGGAACTTTGACGTCCTGTTCGATCCACGCGCGGAAGAGCAGGTCACCGTAGGCCATGTGGCGTATCGGGACAACCGGCCGTACTTCGATGTGTGGACCAGGTTTCAGGCCCGCGCTTCTCGGAACCAGGTGCGGGGGACGCCGGAGCCCGAGGTGGCGTTGAGCGACTTTCGGATTGACGCCAGCATCGAGCCGGATCTGCGGCTACGGGTGACCACCCGGGCCAAGATGGTCCCCAGTGCGGAGGGCATACGCGCCCCGGGTTCTGGGTCTCCCATCAGATGAAAGCCAGCGAAGCGCGTGTTGACGGCGAGCCGGCAGAGGTATTTCCGCCGGAATCCTTGCGCGCCAACCTGATCCGGGGCGGCGGCAACGATGGTTTTCTGATCGTGCCTCCCAAGGAACTCAAGGCTGGCCGGGCCTATGAGATCGAATTCCGGCACGAGGGGGCGGTGATATCGGATGCGGGCAACGGCGTCTACTATGTAGGGGCGCGGGGATCCTGGTATCCGAGTTGCGGGCTGCAATTCGCCCGCTACGATCTGACCTTCCGCTATCCGAAGGACCTGGGGTTGGTGGCGACCGGGGAGGTTGTGGAAGACCGCACCGAGAACGAGTGGCGCATCACGCGCCGGCGGACGGAACCGCGTGTGCGGCTGGCCGGGTTCAATCTGGGTGACTACCAGCAGGAGACGGTGATGCGCGGGGACTACAAGGTGGAGGTTTACGCCAATCGCCGGCTGGAGCGGGCGCTGGAGCCGAAACCTCAGCCCTTGATCGTGCTGCCACCGTCAACGCAACTGACGCCCCAGAGCCAGCGCCGGGCTGTGGAGTTGTTCAGGATGACGATCGAGCCGCCGCGACCCAATCCTACCGCGCGGCTGGAGCAGTTGGCCTTCGAGGTGGCGGGCGCGCTGGAGTTCATGACCACGCACTTTGGGCCACCGCCCTTGAAGACCCTCACGGTGGCCCCGATTCCGGGGCGCTTCGGCCAGGGCTTTCCCGGGCTGGTTTACCTGTCCACGCTGTCCTACCTGGAACCCAGTGAGAGGCCGGCCTCGGCGCGCAACGAGTATCAGCAGACGTTTTTCTCGGAGATTCTCAGCGCGCACGAGGTCGCGCACCAATGGTGGGGCAACGTGGTGACCTCGGCCAGTTACCGGGACGACTGGCTCATGGAGGCCCTGGCCAACTACTCCGCGCTGCTATTCCTGGAGAAGCGCAAAGGCGGCCGGGTCATGGAGTCCGTGCTGGCGGAGTTCAAGAAGCATCTGCTGGGGAAGACCGAAGACGGGCGGGTGATAGAGACGGCCGGTCCGATCATCTGGGGAGTGCGGCTGGAGAATTCCCAGGTACCGGGGGCCTGGCAGACCATCGTCTACGAGAAGGGCGCCTGGATTCTACACATGTTGCGGGGGCGCAGCGGCGACGAGCGTTTTCTGGCCATGCTGGGCGAGTTGCGGCGCAGGTATCAGTACAAAGCGGTGACTACCGAGCAGTTTCGCCAGCTCGCCGCGCAGCACCTTCCCCCGAAGTCTCCCGACCCGGACCTGGAGGCGTTCTTCGACCAGTGGGTGTACGGGACGGGCATTCCCAGCCTGAAGCTGAACTACTCGGTGCGCGGAAAGCCGCCGTCGGTGCGGGTCAGCGGCACGGTGACGCAGAAAGACGCGGATGAGGATTTCAGCGTGTTCGTGCCGGTGGAAGTGCAGCTTGGCCGGGGCAAGTCTGTTATCCAGTGGGTTCGAACCTCCAGCGGGGCGGTACCCTTCAGCCTGACGCTGCGCCAGCTTCCCACCAAGGTTCAGCTCGACCCGGCCAACAGCGTCCTCAAAAGGTAAGCGGGGCCGAGAGCGCCTCTCCCACTTGCCAGCGCAGTTCCCCGGAAGCCACGCCTTCAGGCAACTGCACGTTGACTTGATAGCGGCCGGGCAGGTAGGGCGCGAGGCCCGCGTAGAGAGGTTGCAGGGCGAATTCCCCCTGGGGGGTGCGCAGCCGGAGGATGGGGGAAGGATGGACGGCGGGACCGGGCCGCCGAGGGCTTCGCCGGCCGGGCGATGGAATTCCGAGTTCGGAACCGCGGGCGTATTGCCAACCATGATGTTCGTGTTGGCGTAACTGTAGAAGTTGACGCCCAGGGGAGGGTTGCCGGCGGGCGAAGGGGCCAGCGCGCGGCGCACTTGGTCCATGGAATCCGGAATCGAATTCAAGTGCACGCCCAGGCCGAGAAGACCTAGCGGTAGGCGTCCTTTCTGCGGAACTCCTCGTCGGAGCGGGGGCCGTCGGCCCAGAAAGCGCGGTACTGCTGGGCATCCAGGGAAAATGCCCCGAGCAGAACAAGGAGGACGAGGATCATCGTGCAGGGACTTCCAGCACCGGATCGGGGGCGGAGCCGGGCGGCGTCTTGATGGTCCGCAGGAGCTTGCCCTCGGGAATCGAGACCACGTAGACGGTGTCATTCTCTTCTGCGGAGGCGAAGGCGCGGCGGCCATCCGGAGAGATCCCGAGCGAGACCAGCCTGTCTCCGAGCTTGACCTGGGCGGTGACCTTTCGCGCGGCGGGGTCTGCGATCTCGATGGCCTGGTCGTGAAGCAGGGCGTAAACCAGGCGTCTGCCGTCCGGAGTCAGCCCGATGCGGACCGGGCCGTTGGCGGTGGGGATCTCGGCGACAACCGCCTGCTTGGCGGTGTCGATGACGGAGATCGTGCGGCCCTCGCGGTTGCAGACGTACAGCTCGTGGCCGCTCTGGGAGAGCACGCTGCCCTCGGGGCGCTCGCCGGTGGGAATCGAGCGCACCTCGCCGCTGGCCAGCAGGATGCAGGCCACATCGTTGGACGTGCTGTTGCTGACGAAGGCCCGCGCGCCGCCCGGCCCGAACTTCACCATGTGCGAGGTCTTGCCTTTGGTCTCGTAGACCTTGACGACGGTGCGCTTTACGGGATCGACAATCAGCAAGGCATCCGGGAACTCGCAAGTGACGGCGAGCAGTCCGGTGCGGCGGTCCAGATCGATGCCATGGGGGCGGTGGTACTTGCCCAAGGAGATCTCCCCGATCTTCTTACGGGCGGCGACGTCGATAATCGAGACCGTGTTGCCTCCCGCGCCGGGCTCCTCAATGCGCATGGTGCCGTTGTCGGTGATGTAGACAAAGCGGCCGTCGGCAGACAGCAGCATCTCATGCGGATGCTTGCCAACGGGCACGAGAGTGAGGAGCTTGCCCTCCTGGGAGTAAAAGCCCAGCGAACTGCCGCCCTTATGGAGGACCAGCAGCAGCGAATCCTGGCCCCACAAGCTGACGCAAAGCAACAAGAAAGCAGCAACAAGTTTCGACATCGTTTGGTCTCCTCGAAAGCAGCTATGATGGCACAATTTCGAGGCAGGTGGATGAGACAGTCCACCGCACACAACCCATTGAGGTATGATTTCATTTCACATGGAACCGGAAGAGAGCCCAGGTCCGCCCCAAGTCTCGGTCCTGATCGTCTCCTACAACAGCGCCGAGCCGCTGCGGCGTTGCCTGGGGGCCTTGGAGAGCTCCGCCGAGCGCGAGAAATTCGAGATCCTGGTGGTGGATTGTGGCTCGGTGGACGAAAGCCCTGGGCTGGACTCGGAGTTTCCTAACGCGACCTTCTTGCGGCTGCCGCGGAATTTCGGGTTTACGAAGGCGGCGAACATCGGCATGCGCACTGCGAAGGGAGAGTTTATCTTCTTCCTCGACCCAGTGGTCGAGGTGTTGCCCGAGACCGTTTCCAGCCTGGCGGCGCGACTGGAGGGGGAACCGGAAGCGGTGGCGGTTTGCCCCCTTCTGGTCAGCCCCGAAGGGGAACCTGTGGGCGAGGTTCGGAAGCTGCCGGACAGAGAAGGGATTGCGGCGGCGTGGCGGGAAGGCCATTGGGGGCCAGGCTGTGAGCTGGATCTCTCGGCCGAGCGCCTTTCTGTGGGATTTCCCAGTTTTGCGTCGCTCATGGTGCGGAGTTATTTCCTGAGGGGGTTGCGGTACATCGACGAACGCTACGGGGAATCCTGGGGCGGCGTAGACATCTGCTTCCAGATCCTGCGCGCCTCCCGGAAGATCCTGCTGTTCCCGGGTATCCGGGCGGTGCGGCACGCCGGGGAGGGCAGATCGTTCCCGGCCGAGGCGGGTGTTCAGGCGCTGCTTTCAGCCGATTGGGTAATGGGTGCTGCAACCTACGCGGCCAAGCGGTACGGGTTTCGAGCCGGCCTGAAAGTGCGCCTGGCGGCGGTCTTCAGCGCCCTGGGGCAGGCGCTGTTGGCGCTAGTGCGGTTTCGGGACGTGGGTTATCATTTCTCGCGGTCCAGCCATCTGCTCGGTGGGCACAAGCTGGACGGGACACAGAGGGGGCTGTAGTTGTCTCATCGCCCGGTCCAGCGGTCGATCTGAGTGCGAGATTTTCCGGGCTCCAGGCACTAACATACCGTAGGGGTAGTGTCCCTACTCAACCCATGAGCTTGGTGGACAGTTGGGTAGCCGCCGGCCTGGTCCTGCTGGCCATTTGGGTGCTGCTGAGCGGCCTGGATGACCTGTTCCTGGACTTGGCCTGCCTGTGGGGGTGGGTGCGGCGCCGTGTCTTCAAGGTTGCTTCCGGGGTCACCTTTCCCACTCCCGCGGAGCTTGACAACCTGAAAGAGAAGCCGATCGCGGTTTTTGTGCCGCTGTGGGACGAGCACCGCGTCATTGGCAGCATGCTGGAGCACAACATCGCGGCCATCCGCTATCAAAACTACCACTACTTCGTGGGCGCCTATCCGAACGACGATCTGACGCTGGAGGCGGTGCGGGAAGCTGAGAACCGGTATCCGCACGTCCACCTAGCGCTTTGTCCTCACGACGGACCCACCTCGAAAGCCGACTGTCTGAACTGGATTTACCAGCAGATGCTGTTGTTCGAGGAAGAGCACCAGATGCGCTTCGAGGTGATGGTGCCGCATGACGCTGAGGACGTCATCCACGCCGAATCGCTGCGCTGGATCAATTACTTCGCAGAAACTCACGACATGATCCAAATCCCGGTCCTGCCGCTCGGGAGTCCGTTCTGGAAGCTGACTCACGGCCTATACTGCGATGAGTTCGCAGAGTTTCAGAGCAAGGACTTGGTGGTACGGCAAGCTCTTGGGGGTTTCCTGCCCTCGAACGGCGTGGGGACGGGCTACTCGCGGCGGGCTTTGGAAAAGCTGGCGGTGGTGGCCTCGAACCGCATCTTCGAGCCCGATTGCCTCACCGAGGACTACGAAATCGGCCTGCGGTTGCACCGCCTGCGATGCAGGCAGGTTTTCGTGCCGATCCACTTCTTGGATGGCAAGCCCGTGGCCACCCGGGAGTTCTTTCCAGAGAATTTGCGGGATGCCATCAAGCAGCGGGGGCGATGGGTGATCGGCATCGCACTCCAGACTTGGGAAAAACACGGATGGGGACAGGGCCTGGCCCAGGTTTACTGGTTCTGGCGCGACCGCAAGGGACTGGCGGGGAACCTGGGCAGTTTTCTGGCCAACCTTGCTTTCCTGTATGGGCTGATGGGCTGGCTGCGGAGCTGGATCACCTCAACTCCCTGGGGACTGGCGCAGGCGGTCGCGCACCCGGCAGCGACCTGGCTGCTGTGCGGAACGCTGTTCCTCCTGGCTCTCCGAATCGGCGTACGGGCCTCGTGCACGGCGCGGGTTTATGGCTGGCGGTTCGCGCTGGGAGTGCCTGTGCGCGTGATCTGGGGGAACTGGATCAATTTCTTCTCGACGGCCTCGGCGCTCAAACGATATTTTCTGGCGCGGCTGCGCCGGAACCCACTGGTGTGGCTGAAGACCGAGCACAAATATCCCTCACGTGCGGCCCTGATGGTCCACAAGCGCCCGTTGGGGGAGATCCTGGTTGGTTCGGGCTATCTGGATGCGGCCGAGGTCGAATCTGCACTGCGTTCCAGGCCCCCCGAGCTGCGATTGGGCCAGTACCTGGTGCAGGCCGGGAAGCTCAGCGAAGAGGAGCTGTACGAGGCGCTGAGCCTGCAACAGAACGTGCCGTTCGAGAAGCTCGACCCCGGGCAGGTGCCGCGGGCGGTGACCCGCTCGCTGCCGCCGGCACTGGCTCAGAAATGGAAGGTGCTCCCTTTCAAGGTGGAACTGGGGAAGCTGTTTGTGGCCGGGCCTGAGTTGCCCAGCGACGAAATGCAGCAGGAGCTGCGTAGATTCACGCGCCTGGAGATCCGCTTTCAACTCATCACGCCCAGCAACCTGGAGGAATTGGCGCAGGCATTCTTTGATGTTGGCTGAGCTCTCCTGGAACGCCGATCATCGTAAGATCTGTGCGCGGAAGACGTAGATGCGGGTGTCGGGGTCGCGATAGATATCAGGAGGCAGGCCGGCCTTGCGGGCTAAAGCGTCAAAAAACTGCTTCGCTCCCCAGCGGGCCTCGGTAGCGACTTGGGGAAGCAGAAGGCCGTGACGCCGCTTGGTTTCCAGGAAAGCGCCGTGGAGGTTGACCCGGAAACAATCCAGATCCGGGATGCGCTTCATGGGCGACAAAACCGAGATTTCGATCTCGAGCCCGCGTTCGGAGGGAGTGACGGGATCGAAGCGGGAGTCTTCCAGTGCGGCGGCCAGGGTGAGGACGGGGATGGCCTGAGAAAGGGGTTCGGCGCAGCCCGCCGGCCTACGCAGCCGCGCAAGCGGCCGTTCTGGTGCAAAGTCACAAAGGCGGCCGCGCGCCTCTCCAAAGCGATGGTGTGGCGCGGCGGCGGGATGGGCGTGCGCTCACCGGTCTGCTGGTAGTGCTCCAGGGTTCGCCGGGCGCTCTCCAGCAGCAGCGCCTGGTCCTCCTCTGCCAAGTGAAAGGCGTGGTGGCGAAAGTAGCCCAGGGCGGCGTAGCTGACGCAGTGGCGATAATCGCCGGTCAGCTCGCCGGAGGTCTGGTAGTCAAGCAGCTCCTGGAAAATCTCTTCCTCGCCATCGAGCAAGCGCAGCGTGGCCAGCAGCAGTCCAATGGGTTGGACGCCGCAGACGGTCGCGGAGGTGGTCTGGAGGGCCTCGAAAAAGAGTTCCTGGCGCAGGCTGGAGGCGGCCTGCATCACGGTTTCGTCCAGGTTGCGCAGCCGCTCCGAAACCCACTCGTCAGCCGGGAAAGGCTGGAAGCCGAAAGCCTTGCCATAATGGGTGAAGTCCGAACTTGCCACAAGCACCGTGCCGGGTTGAACCCATCTGGCTAATTCACCGGCGGCGGCCTCGCGGTGGGAAGCGTCGAGCTGGCTGACATAGAGCGGCACGACCCGCGCGGCGGGAACCGCCTTCTGTAGCAAGGGAAGCTGGATCTCGACGGAGTGATCGCACAGCGTAGACTCGGGCCGGGCGCCGAAGTGCGGGTTTTTCAGCAACTGCGCGACGGCATCCCGATCCACGGCGACCTCGCCGAGGGGGGTTTGAATCGCGGTGACGTCGGGAATCCAAATCCCCGCTGGCGAGCCATGATGAGGAAAGCCGAGCAGCAGAACCCGTTCCGGCTGCTCCGCCTGGAGATGGCGATAGACGGCAGCCGAAACGGCGCCCGAATAGGCCAAGCCGGCGTGTGGGACTACGAAGGCCAAGGGTTTCGGCGCAAGATAACGTCCGGTTCGATGCTCCGAAGTCTCGAAGAGCCGGGCGAGGAACTGCCTCAGTTCGGAGGGTTCGCCGGGGTACCAGGAGCCGCCGTAGGGCGACAGGTGAGGGACAGCCGCTTGCATAGCGCACTTTCCTTGGGGCGGAGCAACCGGGCTAATCAGCTCGGAATCGCCCGCCCTCCTGCTTGTATTGTAGTGCCGCCCGTGGGCGGAGGCCAGTCCCCGTCGTAATTTTACTGCACCGCCGGCTAATGGGCTCCGTCGATCTGTCTGTACCAGATCACGGCCTGGTAGGGCGCCCCCGCAGGGGCCGGATCGAGGTCGAAATCAGAAGTGATGTCGTCCAGCATGCTCTTGGCGTGGAGCGAGGCGGGATCGAAGCCCGCCTGCTGCAAGGCCGCCCGGACTTCCGGGAGCCGGCCGGCGTAAGCCGGGAATTCGACGCTGGTAGCCGGTTGCACCCGTCTTTCGCCATCCCCGTATACGTAGATCAGGGTGGCCTGATGGTAGATCTGCGGGTTGATGGGGAAGTCGAGCTGGGCTAGCGTGTCCAGCAACTTCTCCAACAGGCGCGGCTCGATGGAAATCCGAATCGACATCAACTCGCCTTCGGCTCCGGACAGCGAAGCATTCGATCCCTGGGGGGTTTCCAGGGCGGGGGTGGCATTGGACAGCCGTGCCGTGAGGTCAGAAAGCCGGGGATCGGGCCAAACGCTCATGGTTCCTCCAAAGCTGCTAGCGCAGTCGGCCCAAAAAAATAACCCTGGGCTAAAGGCCACAGGGTCGCTGGTTCCTCACAGACCGATACGCCTTTAGCACTTTTTTTCGTGGTTGCAATTAGCCAAGCCCCGAGAGGCCCTAAATCAATCCACGTCAAGTTCAGGATAGCACCGGAGAGAGGAAAAGGCAACGAGAAACAGCAATCGAAAAACAGCAGTCAGCCGTCAGCCATTAGCCTTGAACACAGAGCACGGAGCGTAGGGCTGTCTTCAGAGGCGATTCGGCGGGCAGTCACTATTTCGCGGCGTTCGGTGGCAATAGCCCATGTCTCCGTTAGAGTTGCGGGCGGGTGGATGGCGGTTCGGACATAATTCGGTTAACTTGATAGTTGTGACGCGTTTTGGCCGCATTGCAGGGGGCTTGATGCACAGGTGCGCAACCCGTAAGGGGATGATGGTCCTTGTTGGCCGGGGAAAATGGAGGTGTTTCGCATTTCTGCTGCTGGCGTGCGTAGCGGCTTGGACTGCCCAGGAGAAGAGGGAAGGCTCCGCGGCTTCCGGCTCCCGGGAGGTGGTGAGGGAGGTTCGAGGGACACTCCCCAGCCAGGATTGGGACATCCGCGAAGTAGAGAGTAGGGCAATCCATAGGAACCGGGAGCAGGAAAAGACTTTCTTAGAGCGGAGAGAAGCTGCGCTGCGTGCCTTTCGAGAGGCGAGTGCACCGGGGGCTGGGGAAGAAATCCGGATCGTTTTGAACGAATTTGGGTTGCCCAAGTCGTTTTCACGGGAGCGTGGGGCGCTGAGCGCGCCCTCACAGAAGGCTCCGGAAGAAATTGCCCGGGAGTTCCTGCGGGCGCACAGCGCGATTCTGCCATTCAGCCCCGAGGAAATCGAAAACCTGAGCCTGACCGGGAAGCATCAAGCCGACGGGCTGACCTATCTCCGGTTCCATCAGAGGGTGAACGGCATCCGAGTGTTTCAGGGGCAGGTGCGGATCACGTTGAATCGGGCCGGGCAAGTGGTGGAGGCCGGAGTGGGCAGCGTCATTCCGCAGGCGAGCTTAGGGAGGGGGCCGCGGCTGAGTCCGGAAGAAGCGGTCAGAGCGGCGTACCGAACGCTGGGCCTGGAGCCACCGCTAGCACTGACCTTGTCAGAGCAGGGAGACGGGGGCCGAATGCTCTTCCGCAACCCGAAAGGCGGGAACTACAACCCGATCATGGTCGAAGCGACTGTGTTTCCTATGACGGCGGTGGAAGCCCGGCTGGCCTACCGCGTCCTGCTAGAGATCGACGGCAAGAACTACTACGAGATTCTGGTGGATGCCGAGGAGGGCTGGCTACTGCTGCGACATAACCTGTACAGGTCAGCCGCCACGGGCCGGGTGTGGAAAGAATCGCCCCTGAAGGGGCCGCGCGAGCTGGTTGTTTTTCCAGGCGGCTGGCTGCCGTCGTCCGGCGTGCTGACGACGGGCAACAACGTGGACGCCTACCTGGATGCGGACGGAGACGACCGGCCGGACCTCGGCGCCGCTCCTGGGATACAAAGAGGGCGAGCTTTCAGCGCAGCCCAGCAGTTTGACTTTCCGGCCGGCGACGGCTTGACGGGACAAGATCCCAGAAACTTCAAAGCGGCTTCCGTTACTAACCTGTTCTACTTCGTCAACGTGGCTCACGATTATTTCTACGAGCTGGGTTTCACGGAAGCTGCGGGGAACTTTCAGGAGGATAACTTCGGGCGCGGCGGCCTGGGAAATGATTCGGTGAGGGCGGAAGCGCAGGACCCGGAGGAGGAAGACAATTCGAGTTTCTTGACGCCGCCGGACGGGCAGCGGCCCCGCATGCAGATAGGCCTCTGGACTCTGGGCACCCGCCGGACCAGCGACGATCTGGACGGCGCTTATTCCGGTCAAACCGTGTTCCACGAGTACTCGCACGGAGTCACGGACCGTCTGGTAGGAGGCCCGGCAGACGTGAGCTGCCTGATGGGCACGCAATCCTGGGCCATGGCGGAGGGCTGGTCGGACTTTTTCGGCAACAGCTTCTTCAACGATCCGGTGCAGGACGCTTATCTGAGCGGGGACAGCGTGCAGGGCATGCGGCGCCACAGCTACGAAGGCTACCCGTTCACTTACGAGGACCTGGGGAATGAGGGTTTCGAGGTACATCTGGACGGTGAGATCTGGGCTGCGGCGTTGTGGGACCTGCGGAAGGCCCTGGGCGCTACGATGACCGACCGCTTGGTGGTGAGTGCGCTCAAGCTGACTCCCTGTAGCGGCACCATGATCGATGCGCGTGACGCCATTCTGGCGGCGGACCGCAACATCAATGGCGGCGCCAACCGGATCAAGATCTGGCAGGTATTCGCGCGGCACGGCATGGGGTATTCGGCCAGCGGCGTGGATGGGGACGAATGGCTGGGCACAGTTTTCACGGCGGCCTACGATCAGCCGCCGGACCTTCAGCCCGGCAATCGCAGTCCGATAGTGACCAGCGTGCCTCCCGGGCCGCCCGCGATGGGGGGCCTGTACAGCTACCGCGTGGTGGCATCCGATCCCGACGGGAACTATCTGCGCTACGAGTTGACCGAGGGGCCGCCGGGCATGACGATCGACCCGGTGAGCGGCTTGATTCAATGGACGGCGGGTTTCACCGGGCAGAGAGTCAAGGTTACGGTGAGCGATGCGCAGGGCGCCAAGGTGGTGCACGGTTTCCTGGTCATTGTTGACACCCCGTTGAGGCCCGGCGTACCGATCAGCATTTCAGGATCGAAGTGGAGCAGCGGACTGGCCAGCGTGACGGTGCCACCGAACACCCTGGCGCTGCAAGTCACCCTGCGAGGCGGCAGCGGGGATGCCGATTTGTACTTGACCGACCCGGACGGGGACTCATACGGGCGTTCTCTGCGCTTCGGCAACGCAGAAACCCTGACCGTGGCGGTACCCCGAGCCGGCGAGTGGCGGATTGAGGTGCAGGGCTATAAGGACTATGCCGGGGTGTCATTGACCGCCTCGTTCCCGACGCCGATACTGGTGCCCGCCAACACCACCCGGTCAAACCTGTCGGGTGAGGAAGGCAGTGAGACGCTCTACCGGGTGGCGGTGCCGATGGGGACGACCAGCTTGCGAATCTCCACCAGCGGGGGCAGCGGAGACGTGGATCTTTATGTGAAGCGAAACCAGGTCCCAGTCTGCCAGACGGACGAGTGGGTGTGGGTCCCGTGCGTCTACGATCTGAGGTCGGCCACGAATGGGAACTCCGAGGCGGTCACGGTGAGTTTTCCGCAAGCTGGCGACTGGTACATCAACCTATCGGCCTTCAGGGCTTACGATGGCGTCACGCTGACGGTCATGGTGGTGTGGACGCCGACTCTCAGCGTGAGCCCGTCGTCGCTGGCGTTTGTGGGGCTGGTAGGGGGAACAGCCCCGCTACCTCAGACGCTGGCGATCACGAATCTGGGAGGCGGGGTTTACAGTTGGACGGCGGCGGTGGCGACGGCCTCCGGGGGGAACTGGCTGAGGCTGGGCCAGACCAGCGGAAGCGGGGATGCGAACGTGCAGGTGTCGGCGATCACCGCCGGGATGGTGGCAGGGACTTATCGTGGAGCGATTACTGTCTCGGCCAGCGGCCTAGCCGGCTCGCCGCAGACGACCCAGGTGACCCTGGATCTGTCTGCGGGCGCGGTGATCGCGGCGGGACCGGCGGCACTGAGCTTCTCAGCTATGCGGGGTCAGGACGCAGCGCCGCAGACTCTGAGCCTGAGCAACGCCGGCGGCGGCATTCTCAGTTGGAGCGCCACGGCCTCGACCAGTTCCGGCGGGAACTGGCTGGTGGTCGAGCCGGCCAGTGGCAGCGGCAACGCCACGCTGCGGGTATCGGTGCGTTCGGCGTCCCTTCCGGATGGCGACTACCAGGGCGCCATTACGATCACGGCGGCGGGGGCTGTCAACTCGCCAATGGTGGTGGCCGTCTCATTGACCATTACCTGGCCGGTGCTGTTGCCGGGCGAGGGGATTGTGAACGCCGCCAGCTTTGCGCGCTCTTCTGCGATTGCTCCGGGCGAGTTTGTGTCGCTGTTCGGAAGCAACTTCACCGAGACTTGCTCGCTGGCTGGGGGCGCCACGAACCCGTGTCCCTTGGCGCAAGGATTCCCCTTACCCACGCAGCTTGGCTCGACCCGCGTTCTGTTCAACGGAATCGCGGCGCCCTTGCAGTTGGTGACGCCCAACCAGATCAATGCCGTGGTCCCCTTTGAACTGTCGTGGTCGCCGGTGACCGTGGTGGTGATCCGCGGGACAGCTTCGAGTCTGCCGGTCAGGGTCCCTCTGGCGAGCCAGGCCATGGGGATCCTAACGGTACTGGGGAATGGGCAAGGGGCCGGGATCGTCCTGCACGCCGATGGCAGGCTGGTGAGCCGGTCAGCGCCGGTCGAGCCCGAGGAAGTGGTGGTGATTTACTGCCTGGGGATGGGGCCGGTTTCGCCGCCGGTTCCCTCCGGGATGCCGCCCGGTTCAACGCTGTCGGAAACCACGATTCCCATGCGGGTGTTCTTCGATGGCAGCCAGGGCCGGATCCTGTTTTCGGGGCTGGCCCCGGGCTATGCGGGGCTTTACCAGATGAACCTTCAGGCGCCCTCTTTTCTGGCGCGACGTTATCCGCTGATGGTGGTGCAGAGCGAGCAGGCAACTTCCAATGAGGTCTCGGCGGGCGGCCCCAGTCTGATGGACGTGACGCCGAACACAGTCAAGGCGGGCAGCGACGCATCGGTTGTGCTACGAGGAATCAACCTGCCTGCCGGGGCTGCATTGCGAGTGCAGGGAGAGGACATCCCGGCGGTGGTGATCGACGGTCCTCTCCAAACTCTGACGGCCACGATTCCGGCGAGGCTGCTGGGGAGTGTGGGCGAGCTGGCCCTCACGGTGGTAGATCCGAATGCGCCGGGGGAGGCCCCCAGCAACGCGGTGTGGCTGGCAGTGAAGCCGTAGCGCGTGGCGGGAGGCGGAGCTACCGGACCTGGAGCAGGCGGGTTTCACCGGGCGCGAGCGAGAGTAGCTCCGCCGCCCTCAGCGACTGACCGCGACGCAGGTCGGTCATGGACTGCGGGGTGAAGGGGAATTCAAGCTTTGCTTCGACGGGCTGGTTGCCGTGATTCACCAGGTAGAGCAGCCAGTCGCGGTCGCGGTGCACAGCGCGTCCTTCCAGCCTCCAGATGCGGCGGCCGGCGGCGTCTGAGACGCGGATGGGGCGAGTGAGCCGGACGGTCTCGAAAACACGATCGAGGAATTGGGCGTAGCTCTGGGGCTCGAGCGGGGTGGCCAGATAATAGAGCTCGCCACGTCCGACCGGCTGCTGGACGATGGCGGGCTTGCCGTCGGGGAAGCGGGCCATGACCGTTGCGCCGCTTGTGAGATCGAGAGTCTGCACGATGCCGCGCCCCTTCAGGGCCAGGGGCGGCGGGCCGGGCATGGTGATCTCGGTGCTGACCACGCTCTTCAAGGTCAGTGACTGGCGCAGGGTTTGGTCGTACTGCTGTTCCAGGGTGCCGGTCGGTGTCTCCGCGGGGGCGGTGGTTTTCAGCACCCGAATTCCCGCCTTTTCTAAAAAGTCTAAGGGGCGGAGATACTGGTCGGCCAGCAGCGATTCCGGAGAGATGAGCAGATGGCCGCCCTGCTGGAGGTAATCGAGCAAGGCCTGCGCGACCTCCGGCGGAATATGCCTGGCGGCGGGGATCAGAATCAGTTTGTAGTCGCGCGCCCGTCCGGCCAGGATCTGTCTTTCGGAAATGAAGGTGGTGGCGGCGTCCAGGTACAGGCTGCCCTCGTAGAGGCGGCGCAGCTCGTCGAGGAAAGGCGTAGAGCTGGCGCGTTGCCACTGCGGCGCAATCTGGATGAGCGAGGTCTTCGAGTAGAGGATGGCGAGCTCGGGCCGGAGTGCGGCGAAGGCCGCGATTTCTCTGTTCAGGCGGCGGATGTCCAGGGCGACGCGCAATAACTCGTCCACGGCGCTGAGCGGCCAGCGCCAGCTATAGCCGATCGAGCTGGCAGTCACGCTGGGGAATTCGTTGCTGGGTTGCGCGGACCAGGAGAAAAGCTGCATGACCGACTTGCCGTGGAGAAAGTGCGGCAGCAGGTCCCGAACCTGTCCTGCCAGCTCGGGGTCAGCCAGGGCTATCTTGCCCCCGGAGAGTGCCCGGGCCAGGTCCACCCCCAGGGTCGAGCCACCGCCCTCGTGTAAGGCCACATCCGCCACCCGCTCGAAGATCTGTTCCTCGTCGATTCCGGAGGCGCCGTTGCTGCCAGCCAGCATGCTGTGGCTGCCCCCAGCGGTGATCGGAGTGTCCGGGTCCAGCTTGCGCATAGTGCGCTTGACCCAGGCCATGTGGTCGGTGAAGCGTTCCTGGTTGAAGCAGGCCCAATCGAACCACTGCGCACGGTTGGTGCCTGGCAGCGGGACCGAGTTGCTGACCGGGGGCGCGGTGATCTGGTCGAAGCTCTCGAAGTTGGTCTTCCAACAGGCGTTGAGGTGGTCGATGGAAGAGTGCGTCTTTCGGAGCCATTGACGAAACATCTGCTGGCTGCGTTCGCAATAGCAGACGTATTGCAGCTCGTAGCCCATGATGTTGTAGAGCAAGTCGGCGTTTTTCATCCAGCGCGGAGCTTCGCGATCGATGTACTGCTCGATGGCTTGCTTGATGTGCGGGCTTTCCAGGCAGATGACGACCTCTTCGCGGCCGCCGCCCATGGACCAGCGATCGCGGATCAGGTGGCCGCACCAGCCGTCCCAGCCCACGCGCCGGGCGTCGGGGTACTTCTTGAAAGCCTCATAGACGGGGGAGCTATCGACGGTCCAGCGCGAGCCGCCGCCGACGGTGTAGCTCTCGATGTGCTGCATGGGAGTGGCGAAGAAGCGGGTGAGCCTGGTGCTGGGCGAATGCAGGGACAGGACCAAGAGCGGCTCGCCTTCATCGTTCAGGAAGAAGCCGTCCTTCTGGCGGAGACCCCTCAGGCGGGGGTAGGGAGGCACCGAGGGCCGGCCCACCTGGGTATCGTCGACATCGGACAGGCGCCGCGCGCCGGAGATGAGGCTCTCCAGTTCCAGGCGCGCCGAGCGGCAGGAGCTGCTGACGAAGTCGAACATCTCGCTTTTCGAGTGGTCGTTGTTGAACCAGGCTGCGAGCGGCCGGATGCCCAGGCCCAGCTCGGCCGTCACCAGCGGGATCTCCTGGTAGATGGTTTCCATTCCCATGGTCTGGGCGAAGCGGATGGTCTTCTCGAGGCGCTCCAGCTCCGTCTGAGCGGCCAGCCGCTTTTGTTTGACGGTATCCGATTCGGGGATGGCTTCGTGCGGGCCGAGTTGGTCGATATTGACGAAGCGGTCCCGGAGCACCAGGACTCCGTCTTCAGGCTTTCGGATGGAGGCGGTGGCCGCATTCTCCGCGCCCTGGACGAGCCGGACGTTATCCAGGTAGACGGTGACTGGGCGGTCGTGGCCGCGGGGACCGAGGACCAGGCGGCCTACCCGGTCCAGAGCCAGCTTGCGCTCTCCGGAGGAAACCGTCATCTCGTTCAGGTCAACTTCGAGGTGGTTCATCCCGGGGATCAGGAAGACCCTGCGGTCGGCGATGTAGGCGGCTTCCTCGACCGCCGCCTCATCGATGCGAAAACTGAGAATGACCGGACCGGGCTCGGGATTGTAGAGGTCGAGCAGCAGGCGGTCGTAGCCTCTCCAGTCGCCAGGCAGCTTGTCGGAGACCAGGCTCTCGGGGAAAAGCGCCACTTTGAGAGACTGGCGGCCGTGCACCGCATGCTGGCTGGAAAGCGAAATGCGGCCGCTCCAATTTTTCAGCGAGGCGGGAGACTCGAAATCGTCGAGCACGGTTGTCTTGCCGGCAAAACTCAACAAGGGCAGGGAGAAGATGAGAAGGGCCAGAAGTTTCTGCATAGGTTACTTGTACCAGTACTTAGTCAGCTCCGCCCAGCGACTTTGAGGGTAATTCTTGTGGAGCAACATGAAGGCGTCTTGGGAGTAGCGCGAGCTGTCCTTATCAGTGCAGCCGAAGCGTGTGGAGCGGACCGCCAGGTGAAGGGCTTCGGGAACCCGCGGGTCGGCTGGGTTTTTCCTCGCCCAGGAAAGGACGATCTCGCCGAGGTAGTTGGGGGCGGCGTCCAGCTCGAAAAGTTGCTTCCATTCCTGCTGGAAACGCGCTCTTTCGGCGTCGCTAAGGAACTCGGGAAAGGCGGGAGGGACATCTTTCTTGACTTGATCGTCGCGGCTGCTCCCGTACCTGAACAGAGCAGGACTATCCAGATCCTGGTCGAGGTGGAAGGAACACCACCAGTTATCTCGAAAGTCGTCGATGCCATCCAGTTGGGAACGCATCCCGACGCCGCTGTTCAGATAGGGTTTCATTCCGGGAAACTTCAGGAACAGATAGGCAGCGGCGAATCTTTTGGCCTCCGGATTAGTGGCGGAGAGGTACTCCTGGAGGTATGGTTTGAGCGCCGGATAAAGTTGTTCGAGATTGCGCGTGAGCGCCTGCGCGGTCTGGTGATTGTCGAGAAGAATGGAGCGAGTCCAAGCGACGATCAGAACCTGGCGGCGGAGGTGGACCGGGAGTGCGCTGCTGTCAGCGGCGAGCTGCAGGGCAGCCAGCGGCAGGCCTTGATTGAGGACTTTGACGGAGTCGGCGTCGAAGAGGACCTCGGCTTTTGAGGGCGGCTGTGCGCTCCACTCGCCCATGTCGGCGATGCCCCCGGGGATACGCTGGGCAAATTGCAGAAAGTCCTGAAGGTTCTGGGCTAGCGACATGCGTTGCGCAAGGAAAAGGTTCAGGGAGGAGCGCGGGAGCGAGGCGTGCAGCTCCGGCAAGAGGGCATCCAGGGTGCGGCGGGCTCGGTCCTTTTCTCCGGCCCCGATGAGGAGCCGAAGACGGTGATAGGTGACAGTGGCGTAAGGCGGGGAATCGCGGGCGACTTTCTCAGCCACCTGGACCAGCTCAGGGACTTCAGGGCTGTCGGGATCGATCTTGGCAATCGCCGCCACGAGCCAGGGCAGAGCCTGAGTCTGGCGCCACTTCTCAAGGGCCTGCGGCAGGGCAGCTCGATCCTGACTCCGGAAGGCCACAATCCACTCGGCCAGACTGCCGGTCTCCCCCGAACCGCCGCTGTTGCCGCGCATCAGGTACTCGAAGTCGATGATGTTCTGGGACAGGTCCTGCACCTTGGCGGGATCGACCAGCGCCTGGGAGAGTTCGCGCAGCCGTTGAAGGGGATGCAGGCGCAGTTCGACGAAGCTCAAAAGCCGGGCGGCGGCAGGCTGGAACTGCTTGCGGCTGCCGTCATTCAGAACCGAGCGGAGTTGCGTTTCGGCCTGCTCGAGCACCTCTGGATTTGCTCCCAGCTCAGCCCGCAGGGTAGCTTTGCGGATCAAGGTTCGCGCGACCAGGTAAGGCGAGATGTCGCTCCAGGGCGAGGAGGAATCAGCCGCGATTTCCCGAAATCTCTTTTCGGCTTCCTCCAGATTGCCCGCGTAGAAGTAGGCGGCGGCGATCTGGTAAGCGCGATCCGCTTTCAACAGGGGAGGCAGCGTGGCCTCCGGGGGAGGGGGAATTGTCTCGCCTTTGGAGCAGTTTGAAAAGACGGCGTCCTGCGCTGCCACCCAACTCTTCACGCCGGGGTGATCCGGGCCGAAGGTCTTAAAGCGTTGCTCCAGAGTATTCGCCGCGGCGCGGAAAGCGTCCTCAGGGCAATTCAGGTAGTGTTCCCACTGGGACCCGGGAATCTGCCGATAGACATCAATGGCAGGCGCAGTGCCGACGCCGGGGACTTTGCTTCGAGCAACCTTCCATTCACCGGCTTCGGACAGCCCGGTCTGGGTGGGATTCAGCAGAGCTTTCTGTTCTTTCTGAGTAAGAGGTAGGCCGGAAAGGTAGCGATACCCGACAAACAGGTACCTCCTGGCGTAGGTCGGGTGGATGACGCCTAACTCTCCGCCGATGTAGCGATCGAGGGTAATCCCTGGGGACTCGCGGTAAGTGAAGATCGCCTGAGGGAAGAAAGGCCCGCAGCTACGCAGGCGGGAGGGGGTCCAAAGGGTGAGTGCTATGAGAAGCACAATGAGCAGAGCTTGACGAGCTTTCATTGCCACCTCCTTGCACGCGTGAGGGCGTCGCCGGCCGACTGCGCGGACCAGGGGCGCGGGTTGAACACATAGATGCGGCGTCCGGCGGGCAGCCTGGGCAGCAGCTCATCGGTCGAGATGCCCAGGCTGAACCGGCAGATCTTGGGCCGGAAATCGTTACCGGAGGCCAGATAGCGCGCCACCCCATCGCCGTGTGTTCCCATTCGGAAGAGCATGGGCACTGCCTCATCCACGGGCAGATCAGAGATCCAATCATCATAAATACACCAGGACGCCAGGGCGGTGATAGAGAGCTTCACGGAAGGGGGCAACCGCCGGCGCAAATTTTGCAGCAAGGTTCGATAAAAGGGGCGTTCGGAGGTGACCGCGTCGAAGTCGATCTGGATGGCGCAGAGCGTGGGTGCACTGGCGAGCTGCGCGATCTCCGCGGCGAGCGCGCTGGTTTGTTCAGGCGTCAGCCGGAGCGGTTCCGACCGCGCCGTCTCGATGCGCACCACAGCGATCACGGCAGTCTTTCCGGGCGCCTTGAAGGGCTGGAGACGGGGGCGGATGGTCACGGTCTGCCCTCGGAGAAGAATGGTCTTGACCAGAACCGCCACCCCCAGGTCACGCGAATCCAGAAAATCCAGATTTTCGGGGCGCTCCCAGGCCCACAAGAAGACCCGTGGATAGGCGGCCAGCGGATCTCCCAGGAAGCGGGGGCGGACTCGCTTCCAGACCAGGGAGGCCAGATTGACCACGAGAAACACACACAGCAGCGCGACCAGCGCGAGTAGCCAGGGCTTCCGGGAGGAGTGTAGGTGGATCTTCCGTCCAAATACGCGCATGCCGCAGGTCCGTCCCATTACCAGCTTACGCTGTAGCGGCCAGCGGCTTCTTTGCTACCCTGAGACGTTGCGCCATCATCCGCTATTCAAGGCTTACCTGGCTTTAGTTGCGGTGTGCTTCTTCTGGGGGACCACCTACCTGGGCATTCGCATGGCGCTGGAATCGTTTCCGCCGCTGCTGTTGGTGAGCCTGCGGTTCCTGGTTTCGGGAGCGGCGCTGCTGGGGGCGGCGCACCTGGCCGGGGCGCACGTGCCGAGAGGCCGGGAGCTGCTGACACCGGCGCTGACCGGGATCCTGGTGCTGGGGGTGGGGAACGCCTGTCTGACGTTTGCGGAACTCTGGATTCCGAGCGGCTTGGCGGCGTTGATCATCACGGTGTCGCCTTTTTGGATGGTGGGGATCGAGGCGCTGATGCCGGGGGGAGAGCGGCTGCATGCTCCCAGCATCGCGGGGATGGTGGTGGGGCTGAGTGGGGCGGCGCTGCTGGTGTCCGGGGATATCTCGGGCTACAGCTTCGGCGGCGCGGTGGTGAAGGGATTTGTGGTGCTGCAATTGGGGTGCGCCTGCTGGTCGTTCGGCTCGATCTACCAGAGGCGGCAAATCACGCCGGTCCACCCGATTGTCACCGGGGCGATCCAGCAACTGGCCGCCGGGATGGTCTTTCTGCCTCCCGCCCTGCTGCTGCCCCAGCCTGCGGTGAATTGGAGCTTTCGCGGCGTGGCGGCAATCCTGTACCTGATGGTTTTCGGCTCGATTGTGGGCTACAGCGCCTACATTTACGCCCTGAGCCACCTGTCGGTGGCGGTGGTTTCGATCTACCCTTACATCAACCCGGTGGTGGCGGTTATCCTGGGATGGCTGTTCTACCGGGAGCCGTTCGGAGTGCGGGAGGCGGTGGCCATGGCGATCATTTTCGCGGGGGTGACGCTGGTGAAGGCATTCAGCCCAAGGAAGGCGCTAGGGGCTGAAGGCTGACGGCGGCCGTTCAGTCTTTGCTGAGGAGCTTGGCGCCCAGCGCGCCTCCGGCTGCGGCGAAGAGAGTGAAGGTCACGAACAGCACCACCAGAGAAAAGAACAGATTCACGGCCAGACCCACAGGGCTTTGCATGAAGGCGATCACCTGGTCCAGACTCTCCTGGGGGAAGGGGAACTGGCTGAGTTGACTGCGATCGACGAGCGTCCCGCTAGTGGCGGCGTAGATGAAGCTGAGGGTGAAGAAGACGGTAAAGATGGCGAAGCTGAAGACCCCGGTGATCCAGCCGATGCGGGCGCCGCTGCGCACCGACAGAGACTGGCCGGTGCGGCGCTTGTAAAGGTGGACGCACCAGAAGCCCGCCGCCAGGAGCCAGATGGGGCAACCGAGGATCAGATAGGGGAGCAGGTTCAGCAGGACGGCGATCAGGGCCGCCAGGAAGCCGGCGCGAACGGCGTCGCGGTTGCGGAAGTTGATGGCGGGGGCAGCCTGAGCGGGGCGCGGCTCGCGCTCGGGGCGGGTGGTCTCCCAGGAAGGTTCGGCAGCCGGTTCTTCGCGCTGCGGCTTGCCGCACTTGTGACAAAAGCGGGCATCCGGAGGGAGTTCCGCGCCACAGGTACAGAAATCAGGCACACGATCAGTTTCTCGCAGCCTCCGGCGCCGAAGCAAGCGCCATCAATCGCGACAGGCCGAACCAGCAGAAGGCGGCCGCAAGAAAAAAGCGCGCCGGAAGGCTTCCCAGTCCGGAGAGGAACTCGAGCGCATTGGCGGCGGCCAGAATCCAGAGCCAGGGCAGGGGGAGCCGCACGGGCCACAGCGCAGCGGCCAGCGCGCCGGCATAGATCCCCAGGCAGCGCGCGCAGACCGCCAGCGGCAGCCCGTAGAAGTGAAAGCAGCGGTCCGGGCTCTGGTGGCAGACCGCAGCGAAGGCGAGGTAGAGCGCCGGAAAAAGAGGCGCCACGCAGACCGCCAGCAGGAGCAGGGCCGTCATGGCGAGCACAGCCAGTCGAGGGTTCATGCGGGTGTGCAATCTATGATACATTAAGGCGAATTTTGATCTCCGAAAGGACGCTTTCATGTTTTGTACCAGATGCGGTCACACGAATGAAGAACAGGCCAGGTTCTGCGAGGCCTGTGGGATATCCCTGGTCGGCGCACCCCAGAATCTGGCCGGCCCTCCGCCCGTCCGCCCGGTGGCGGGGGTCCGATACGCGGGCTTCTGGAGAAGGTTTCTGGCGATCTACATTGACGGCGTGGTGATCGGCGGCGCCTTCTACATCCTCATAATGCCGTTCTCCCTGTTAGCCTATCTGGCTATGTCGCCTTCGAGAGCGAGTTACGGGCCAGCGGAAGGAATGGAAGCCGTCATGGGGGTGATAGTAGTTCTGGCTGTCATTTTTGGGATCGTGGCGCCTTGGATTTATGAAGCGGCAATGATCAGCTCCTCCAAACAGGCCACCTTGGGCAAAAGGGCCGTGGGTATCGTGGTCTCGGATATGCAAGGGAGGCGGATCTCCTTCGGCAGGGCCACGGGACGATATTTCGGCAAGATGGTATCGTCGCTGACGCTGGGGGTAGGCTACATCATGGCCGCGTTTACGGAAAGGAAGCAGGCCCTGCACGACATGATGGCCGACTGCATCCTGACGGTCAAAGACTAAGGCGCCGCCGCTGCTATGCCCGTGACGCTGCTGGTGCTCGCCGATCCCACCGATCCGCATCTGGGTGCGCTGGAGAGGCTTCCGGAAGAAACCCGAATCGCGACGGGCGATTCCCGGGAGGCCTTCCAAGGGGCGGCAGCGCAGGCCGAGGTAATTCTTTCCTGGTTCGCGCCGCGGGCGCTGCTGGAGGAAGCCTGGGAGATGGCGCCGCGCGTGCGCTGGGTGCATTCAGTTCCGTGGGGGTGGACACGGTG
>CAVRZY010000289.1:0-4156 GCA_963725415.1 uncultured Acidobacteriota bacterium
TCAGCAGCCGATGCAGCGCATCGTAACCATAGGCCGTGGTCGCTGTCGCCGTTCCGGTCTGGTTGGGCTCCATCGCAACCGCCCAAGCGGCCATTCACGCTTCCATCGGGGTAGTGTTGACCTCCCCGCAAAAGGTGGCTTGAGTTGCCTCTGCGCTTCAGGTTTTCACAGCGTGATAAACCACAGGCAGACCTCGCGCAGGTGGATTCTTCCGCGCGGCTGTTGAGCTACTGCCTTGAAAATCAGAGACTTACACACACATTGAGCGGAGCGTCGGGTTCTTGGCCCAGCTTTTGCTCCCGTAGGGGCGCTTGAGGGATCACCGCCTCGCAGCCAATGCATCGCGGCGGAGGCAGGGGGCGGGGGTGGGAGTCCCCTCTTGTCCACGGGGTGACTTCCGGGCCCTGGCAAAGGTGGGACGTTGGCGGCGAAAAGGGTGCCACCTGACGGACGGCGCCACAGGTGGAGGGTATGAAACAGGTCATAATTCTCGGGGCGGCAGGGCGGGACTTCCACAATTTCAATGTGGTGTTCCGTAATAACCCGGCTTTCCGGGTAGTGGCGTTTACGGCCACGCAGATACCGAACATTGACCACCGTAGGTATCCCCCCGAGCTTGCTGGCCTGTATTATCCGGATGGTATCCCCATAGTTGCCGAAGATGAACTGGAGGATTTGATCCGCGAGCGCGGGGCTGAGGTTGTGGTGTTTTCATATAGCGACGTTTCTCACCAGGCCGTCATGCACTTGGCGTCGCGGGCCGTAGCCGCTGGAGCCGACTTTTGGCTCTTGGGCGCTGTCGGGACTCAGTTGGCGGCGCGCGTGCCGGTGGTTTCCGTCTGCGCCGTTCGCACTGGCTGCGGCAAGAGCCCCGTTTCGCGCCGGGTAGCCCAGGAGTTGCGGCGGTTGGGCTGGCGGCTGGTGGTTGTTCGACATCCCATGCCTTACGGTGATCTTGTCGCCCAACGCGTGCAGCGCTTCGCGACGCTGGACGATCTGGAAGCACAGCAATGTACGATTGAGGAAAGGGAAGAATACGAGCCACACCTCCGCCAGAACACGGTGGTTTATGCCGGAGTGGATTATGAGGCGATTCTCCGCCAGGCTGAGCAGGAAGCCGAGTTGATCCTCTGGGACGGTGGCAACAACGATACGCCCTTCTTCCGCTCCGACCTCGAGATCGTGGTAGCTGACCCTCACCGGCCAGGTCACGAGCTAGCTTACTTTCCCGGCGAGGTGAATCTGCGCCGGGCTCATGTGCTGGTGATCAACAAAGTGGACACCGCAGCGCCGGAAGCGGTGGAGAGGGTGCGGCGCAATCTGCTTCGCCACAACCCTGCCGCCACCGTCATCGAGACGGCCTGTCCGGTGTCGGTCGTAGAGCCGGAGAAGATTCGTGGCCGCCGCGTGCTGGTCGTAGAAGATGGGCCCACGCTCACGCATGGTGAGATGCCTTACGGGGCGGGAGTGGTGGCGGCGTGCCAATACGGCGCCGCCGGGCAAGTGGATCCCCGACCGTTTGCCGTGGGCTCTATTCGCGAGACCTTTGAGAGATTCCCTCACCTTAAGGGCCTTCTGCCAGCCATGGGCTACAGTGAAGCTCAGCGCCGGGAGTTGGAGGAGACCATCAACCGAACGCCCTGCGATCTCGTCCTGGTGGCCACGCCGGTGGATTTCGTCCGGCTGCTTCGCCTGAACAAGCCCTGTTTGCGGGTGACCTATGAGATCGAGGAGCGCATGCGGCCCGGCCTGGGTGAGATCTTGGCGGCCTTCACCGCGCGCTGCCGGTCGCAGGGACGAGTCAAGATCGCTTGAGGAAAGGACGCCCCCATGCGCAAGCTGAAAGTCGTACATCGCGCCGAGAGAGAGCTTGCCCCTCTGCACCGTCCCGCCAGCTTGGCTCGCCGCGACCTGATTTCTCTCCATGACCTGATCCCGGGTGAGGTCGAGTACCTGCTGAAGCTGGCCTTGCGCGTCAAGGCGCATCCGGCTCGCTACAAATCGGCGCTCGAGGGACAAGCGCTGGCGCTGCTCTTCGAGAAGCCGAGCTTGCGCACGCGCGTGACATTCGAGATAGGCATGGGCCAGCTTGGCGGCAGGGCTATTTACCTTAGCCCGCAGGAGGTTGGCTTGGGCAGGCGCGAGGCGGTTAAGGATGTGGCTCGGAACCTCTCCCGCTGGGTGGACGCCGTCATGGCCCGCGTCTTTTCTCACCAGAGCTTGACGGAACTGGCCGAGCATGCGTCGGTCCCGGTTATCAATGGCCTTTCCGACTTCGAGCATCCCTGCCAGGCGCTGGGAGATTACCTGACGCTGCTGGAACACAAAGGGAGACTGCCCGGGAAGACCCTCGCTTGGGTAGGGGACGGCAACAACGTGGCGCACTCGTTGATTTATGGCGCCGCGCGGCTGGGTGTGCGAATGCGCGTGGCCACACCTCCGGGCTACGAGCCTGACCGTTCGGTCGTCGCGGAGGCCCAGCAGGAGGGGGGTGAAATCCACCTCACGCATGACCCGGCGGAGGCTGTGGCAGGCGCCGACGCGGTTTACGCCGATGTGTGGACCAGCATGGGCCAGGAGGAGGAGGCGGATGCCCGCCAGCGCAGCTTCCGCCCTTACCAAGTGAACGCGCAACTGATGCGCATGGCGGGTCCACAGGCTTTGTTCATGCATTGCCTGCCGGCGCACCGCGGCGAGGAAGTCACCGACGAGGTCATGGACTCGCCACGCTCGATTGTTTACGACCAGGCCGAGAACCGCTTGCACATCCAGAAAGCCATTCTGCTGGGCCTGTTGTCGTGAGGGGTAGCAATGCCCACCGCGGTGGTCGCCATCGGCGGGAATTCCCTGGTACGGGCCGGCGAGCGAGGCACCCTCGACGAGCAGCGGAGGAATCTGCTTGCTACCTGCGAGGGCATCGCCGCGGTGATGGCGGCAGGCTACCGCGTGGCGGTCACCCACGGCAACGGCCCACAGGTCGGGGACGCGCTGGTACGCTCCGAGCTGGCTGCGGGCCAAGCGGCGGCACTCAGCCTCGACGTTTGCGTGGCCGAGACGCAAGCCAGCATCGGCTACCTCTTGCAGCAGACGCTACAGGAAACCTTGCAGCGGCACGGGCTGCGGCGGCCGGTGGTCACTGTGGTGACGCAGGTGCTGGTTTCGGCGCGCGACCCGGCCTTCCGCAATCCCTCCAAGCCCGTCGGGCCATTCTATAGCACGGAGGAGGCCGAACGGCGCCGCGCCACACTCCACTGGCATATGGTCGAAGATGCCGGCCGCGGCTACCGGCGCGTAGTGCCGTCACCCCAGCCCAAGGAGATCATCGAACTGCCCGCCATCCAGGCGGCGCTTGCCAGCGATGTTGTGGTGATCGCCTGCGGCGGCGGTGGCATCCCCGTGGTCTTCCGGCGCGACCGCTTGGTGGGGATCGACGCGGTCATTGACAAGGACCGCGCCTCGAGCCTGCTGGCGTGGGAGCTCGAAGCGGAGCTGTTCATGATCTCTACAAGTGTGGAGCAGGTGGCGCTCCACTACGGTACGCCACAGCAACGGCCCCTCGAACGCCTCAGCGCCGACGAAGCCCGCCGGAACCTGCGGGAAGGGCATTTCCCGCCGGGCAACATGGGGCCCAAGATCGAGGCCGCGCTGGAGTACCTCGAGCGCGGCGGCCGCCTCGTCATCATCACTTCTCCCGAACGCATCCCAGAAGCCCTGCACGGCATGGCCGGCACCCGCATCACGCCTGCGGTCGAGTCTCCCGCACACGAAGGTGCGCGCGCTACGGCATGACGATGTGAAGGCAGTCGTGGGGGGCGATGGGGTGCGCTCTCGTCCCTCCTTGGGCCTGACGAAACCAAGCTGATCGACCTCGGGCTGTGATTCCTATTGTTCTCAGGTATCTCAGAATTGGCGTATTTCGGTCGCCAACGTCGAGCAACGACAATATGTCCCTCTCGGCATGCGACGCTTGATATCCTGCTGTCCGCCCTATGACTATCCGCCCGGCCAAAGAGAAGAAACAACCCACCCGGCGCCGTAAGCGCCCCGCAAGAAGGTGCCCGCCCCTGTCGGGCTGTACCCTCCCTCCGTGTTCAACCTCCTGCTGCGTCTGAGGGCAACTGTGCGCTGATTTCAACGCGGCAATTGGCCAATAAGG
>CAVRZY010000290.1:0-8871 GCA_963725415.1 uncultured Acidobacteriota bacterium
TACGGTAAATAATTCAATGTCCCCTGAGCTGTGCAGCCCGATCATAACTTTCAACCCATGGGATACCGCAATAAGTCGATGAACTAAAACTCAACTCACAAAAAGCGAGAAGTCAACTCGTCCAAATCCTTGCCAAATCAAAGGAAATGCGACACCCTTCCGGGGTAGGACTTAATCCATCCCAAAGAAAGGTGTCGCATGTCCACTTAACCTGTTGTCATTCCAATTGGGCAGCCATTTTTGCCTGCGCTCAGGCGGGTTGCCCTGGCTGCCTGGATGCACTGCTGCGGGAACACGAGCGGTTACTCTATGTGATTGGTCACCGGCAGTGTAGTGTCTTCTTCTTCCGGCGGGCCGAGCAGGGCTTCCGTCGCGGCCAGAAACTGCTCCGCGCGGTCGATCTGCGCCCTGGCTGCTCCGACCGGCACAGCCTGACCCACCAGATAGTCAGCATCTCGTCGGAGTTTCTCTGCGCTGATCAGGAACCTCTGAAACTCAGGGGCCAGCCTTCCGGTCTTGGCAAAGTGCTTCCCGAAAGCGCCGATCACTGCCGCGTGGCTGGAGAACCTTATCCCCTCTCCCTCCAGCAACGCGGCAGCGCAGTAGAACATGGCGTAGTACGCTCGGGAAACAGAAACCTCCGGGAATCCCGATTCCAGCATCAGCTTTGCGGCAGCCAGGCTGCGCCGGGCCTGCGTCAACAGACCCTGCTGTGTCGGGTTCACAGCGGAACGCCTTCCGCGCTGATATTCCTAAGCAGCGGCCCTTCGCCGGCCAGGTACTGCCCCTCACTCATGAAGATACAGATGACGACGACGTCCAACTGAAGGCAGAGGTCGCCGACGGTGACTTCCGTGCGCATGGTTTCCTCGTAATTGTCCACCGGCTCCTTCAGCACGACCAGGACATCGATGTCCGACCACGGGCGCGCGTCACCGCGGGCCTGGGAGCCGTACAGGATCATACGGACCAGGCGCTCACCGTAAAGCGCTTCGAAGCGCCGCCGGAGTTCCGAAAGAACCTGGCGGACCTTATCGTGCACGAAGACCATTGTAGCGTTGCGAAACAACGGAGTAGGGGCCGGCCATGCCCGGCCCCCGGGCATGAAAGCGTACTACGCCGTGGGCATCCGCTCCGTCTTGTCCCCCGAGATGGCCGCCTGCGCCGCCGCCAGCCGCGCAATCGGCACCCGGTACGGCGAACACGACACGTAGTTCATCCCCACCCGGTAGCAGAACTCCACCGAGCCGGGCTCCCCGCCGGCAAACAGCGCAAACGGCCCCGTGCGCCGCGATATAATTCACCTCCAGGCTGAGCGGAGCATAACGGTTCGTGCCTGGGGACAAGAACTTGGGCTCCGAGGCTGGTGTGCCACAGTGCAAGATTAGGGCGCTGACAGTCGCAACCAGGTGCTTTCAAGGGACTACCATGACTCAAGCTGATCGAGACCGTCGAGCTTACGCGCTCGCGCAGGAGTATCTGCTCGGGCTTCACGTACCGGGCGTAACCGCCGAACTGCTTGCCGAGTACCAAAGACCGCTGACCCGGCCATGGGACCTCACTGGAACCCACGGACTTTACCGGCGGCTCCTTGGTTCCGCAGCAAGCCCGGGCATGGCACCGATCGTAATCGAGAAGGCGATCGGGGGCATCGACAACCTTTCCGGGGTCACCTTCGGATTCGATCCCCTAAGAGTCTCGCAGCATTATCGAGGATGGCAGGAACTTCTCGACGAGATTGTCCGCACTCTGCGCCCTCAGGGCAAACTACGGCGCGCGCCGAGCAGCGTATGGGTGCGTTTTTGCAGTGCTGCCCTGTCAGGGGCAAGGTTCCTCGTCGGCTTCAGGTCTGCTCAGGAGTTCTATGCCTGGGCGGATGTCTTCCACGATGACGAGAGAAAAGTCCCCGCGCTGCCTTTGCTCTTGAGCAGGGAAATCTTCGGCTTCGGCTTCGCGCTGGCGTGCGATTTCCTGATGGATCTCGGGTACTCCAAGCTGACGAAGCCGGACGTGCACGTCACGGCCATTGTCGGGGGTCTGGGACTGTGTGAACCGAAGGCCGATGACTATGCCGTCTACAAATCCGTTGTCCGCATCGCGCGGCACCAAGAGACCACCCCTTACGACGTGGGCCAGATGTTTTGGCTCGTGGGCAGCGGGCACTTCTATCGTCACCGGAACATCGGAAAGCAAGGACGAATTCCCACTGATCGTGACGCGTTTATCCGGGCCGCTCATATTCAACTGGATCAGGCGACGGGCTAGCGTGAGTCCGGCCAGACGTGCCCCCAGCCGCGCGATCGGCACCCGGTAGGGCGAGCAGGACACGTAGTTCATCCCCACCCGGCAGCGGAACCCCACCGAGCTGGGTTCGCCCCCATGCTCCCCGTAGATGCCGATCTCCAGATCCGGGCGCGTCTGCCAGCCGAGGTTGATGCTCATATCCACCAGCTAGCACATGCCGTCCTGGTCAACCAGCGCCGTCCTGCGCGATCACGGGGCTGGCCGGCTCCTCCCCCGCACCCGCCTCAACCCCAATCCATGGAACACGCGCCCACGAGCTTGAACTCGCATCGCTCTCGTTCTCAGTCCTCTCTGGATTGCTCTTCCCACCAGCGGAGTAGCTCACGCCCAAGCCCCTCCAGGTCGGGGAAGATCGAAGACTCCGAGATCCCGCACGTCTTCAGGTCTTGTTGAATCTTCTGAATCCCGGCGTACTTGTCGACGCACTTGATGCGGATCTTGCAGAGCCTCTTGCCGCGGCCCTTCGCGGCCGAAAGAAGCCCGTCAAAGTCTGTGCCGAAAATCGTGAACCGACTCCGCTGGGCAGCCAGCCGACTGGAAAGATGCGGCGGGTCGATGGCCAGGGGTCGTTGTCGTCTGAGTGACTCGCTGTCCAGTTCATCAGGCAGGTGGCCTTGGACCTCGGCCCAATCTGGCAGCGCAACCCCAGTCGGTCGGTCCTTCTTCTTGACACGTGGGAGGATCTGCGCGAATGCCCGCTCGTTCAGCCACCAGGGATCGAGCACGTACACTGCCGCATCCGCCTTACCCTTCGGATCTTTGGGTCCGCCACGTTTCTTCACTGCAAAGTACAGCGCCACCAGCGCACCGTCGGTCCAGTCCAGCAGTCTCGTGGGTACGCCGTAATGCTGCATCAGGAAGTACCATTCCCACTTGTCGGCCGGCCGCTGCGCGCCCACGAGTTGAGCGCCGCAGCGACGGAATTCCAACCGCAACTCTTGATCCAGATGAAGAACCCCATGAAGAGCCTTCTTCAATTGGCCCTCCGACTGGCGCTCCCCTTTGATCGGGCGATACAGCTTCGGTTGTAGCGCCGTGGACCAATCTGCGTTGTCTTCCCCCCGGAACCAGGGTAACCATTCGGGCCCCTGGCTCTCGGCCCATTCGGCGGTGGTCTTGGATACCAAACGGGTGTAGGCAACTACCGAGCTAATCGCTCCCAGTTCTCTCATCGGAGAGCCCGCGGGCCCGCTGGCGCTGCTCGGACCGGCCCCGAAAGTGCGGCTTGCCACATCGTTCGCACCGGGTGCGACTTCTCGCGAGCAGAGGCTCCCCGCCGCGGGCACCCGAACCTACAAGACAAGTACACCGTCGGGCGCCACGCCCACGTGTAATGCGTTTCACATACAGCCTATGCGGCTGACCGTCCACCAGCACCATTTTACCTCGGCGGTACCACAGAATATGGTCTGGCCGCTAGGCCTCCAACAGATGAGCAGGCTGAAGGAAGCTGCACGGTCGCGCTCTGCCGCTCCTGACCGTCTCTTGACCTCGGCGGCGTGCCGACGATGACGCAACCCGCATCGCGCCACGGGCGGCATCCCGACACCATTAGATGCGAGTACCCTCAGCCCTTCACTTCCGCAGGGAGGCAATTGACAATCGCCCCAAGAACCTGCCGCGACAGCAGCAACCAGCTCTGGGTCTCCCCCACGCCGGTCTCAGATGAGTCGCCTGGGCACCGGTATTGCTGCGCCTACCTGGTGAGCGGCGCCGACTGGAGACCCTATGCACGCCCTCGTGTCCTGGGCGCGAACCGCATCATCCTGCATACAGCAGCTTTCCCTCGCGCACAATCGTGGCGGGCAGAGAAGCTTTCAAGTGCAGCCTCTTCTCGAAATCCCCGCGACTCCAAACCAGGAAGTCTCCGCTCCTGGGGAGTCCTTCCATGGCGCGGTACCCGGCATCGGGATTGTTCAACGCCGCAGGGGCGTCGTCCGGGACCACGATCATCAGATCGTAATCGCTGTCCGGTCCCGCGTCACCCCGTGCGGTAGAGCCGAACAGGTAGATCCTCTCGGGCCGGTAGACTTCCACCATCCGGCGGACCATCTCCGCCAGAAGCGCATCGTCTTTCACTTCCGCCACAGTTCCTCCCGGAGGGCCGGCCGGGCCAACGCCCGGCCGACTTGCCCCTACACCGTCCGCATCCGCTCCGTCTTCTCACCCGAAATGGCCGCCTGCGCCGCTGCCAGCCGCGCGATCGGGACGCGGTACGGTGAACACGACACGTAGTTCATTCCCACCCGGTAGCAGAACTCCACCGAACTGGGCTCGCCGCCGTGCTCCCCGCAGATGCCCACTTCCAGGTCCGGGCGCGTCTGGCGGCCCAGCTTGATCCCCATCTCCACCAGTTTGCCCACGCCCTCCTGGTCCAGCACCGCGAACGGGTCAGCCTTGAAGATCTTCAGGTCTTCGTAAGCCTTCGAGAACTTCACGTAATCGTCCCGCGAGATGCCTAGCGCCGTCTGCGTCAGGTCGTTGGTTCCGTAGCTGAAGAACTCCGCCTCGCGCGCCACCTCGTCGGCGGTCAGCGCCGCGCGCGGAATCTCGATCATCGTGCCGACCATGTACTTCTGGTCCTTCAGGCCGGCTTTGCCGAGCACCTCCTCGGCCACCTTGACCGTGATCTGCCTCTGGTGCTCGAGCTCGCGCACGTTGCCGATGAGCGGGATCATCACCTCGGGGATGACCTTCACGCCCTTCTTGGCCACCTGCACGACGGCCTCGAAGATGGCCCGCGCCTGCACCTCGGTGATCTCCGGATAGAGGATCCCCAGCCGGCAGCCGCGCAGTCCCAGCATCGGGTTGAACTCATGCAGCTCCTCGACGCGCTTCAGCAACTCCGGCAGCTTCGTCTTCATCTCGCCCACCGTGATGCCGTAGCGCGCCGCCATCTCCTTCTTGGCCTTCAGGTCGATGTACGGCAGTCTGGCCAAATCCACCATCAACTGCTCGCGCTTGGGCAGAAACTCGTGCAGCGGCGGATCCAGCGTCCGGATGACCACCGGGAACCCGTCCATCACCTCGAACAGCCCCACGAAATCCTTCCGCTGCATGGGCAGCAGCTTGGCCAGCGCCTTGCGCCGGTTCTTCTCGTCCCGCGCCAGAATCATGGCCTGCATGTGCTCGATACGATCCGGCGCGAAGAACATGTGCTCGGTGCGGCACAACCCGATGCCCTCGGCGCCGAAGCGGCGGGCCGCCTTGGCGTCGCGAGGAATGTCCGCGTTGGCCCGGACGCCGAACGAGCCGCGGAACTCGTCCGCCCAACCCATGAACATGGCCAGGAAGCCCGAGCTGGGGTCCGCATCCAGGGTCTTGGCCTGGCCCGCGAACGCTTCGCCCGTCGAGCCGTCGAGGGAAATCCAGTCGCCTTCCTTCAACACCAGAGGCTCGCCGTCCACCGTCACCGTGGCCTGCTTCTTGTGTTCGTTGACGTCAATCGTGCCGGCCCCGGCCACGCACGGTATGCCCATGCCGCGCGCCACCACCGCCGCGTGGCTGGTCATGCCGCCCCGCGACGTCAGGATGCCCTTGGCCACTTCCATGCCGTGAATGTCGTCCGGCACCGTCTCCGACCGCACCAGAACCACCGGCGCTTTCTTGGCCGCTTCCACCGCATCATCCGCCGTGAAAACGATCTTGCCCACCGCGGCGCCGGGTGACGCCGGCAGGCCCACCGCCAGCCTCTTCAGATCCTTGCGCGACTCCGGAGCGATCACCGGGTGCAGAAGCTGGTCAAGCTGCTGCGGATCCACGCGCAGCACCGCTTCCTCCTTGCTGAGCAGGCCCTCTGCCACCATGTCCACCGCAATCTTCACGGCCGCCGGGCCGGTGCGCTTTCCGTTCCGCGTCTGGAGCATGTACAGCTTGCCATCCTGAACCGTGAATTCGAAATCCTGGACGTCACGGTAGTGCTTCTCCAGCCTCGCGGTGATGTCGAAAAGCTGCTTGTAGACCTGCGGCATCAAGGTCTTGAGCTCCGAAATCGGCTTCGGAGTGCGAACGCCCGACACCACGTCCTCGCCCTGCGCGTTCGTCAGGAACTCGCCGTAGAAAGCCTTCTCGCCGGTAGCCGGGTTGCGCGTGAAGCCCACCCCGGTGGCCGAGGACTCGCCCAGGTTGCCGAACACCATGGCCTGGACGTTCACCGCCGTCCCCAAGTCCTCGGCGATCTTGTTCATCCTGCGGTAGTGGGTGGCCCGCGGGTTGTTCCAGGACCGGAAAACGGCGTCGCGCGCCATCTTCAGTTGCACGCGCGCGTCCTGCGGGAACGGCTGCCCGGTCTTCTTCTCGACCAGTTTCTTGTAGTCGGCGATCACGGCCTGCAAGTTCTCGGCCGTCAAGTCGGTGTCGAACTTGGCCTTCACTTTCTTCTTGCGACCGTCGAAGATGTGCTCGAATTCCGGCTTCGGGATCTCCAGCACCACGTTGCCGAACATCTGGATGAAGCGGCGGTAGCAGTCGTAAGCAAAGCGCGGGTTGCCGCTCTTCGCCACCAGCGTCTTCACCGTCTCGTCGTTCAAGCCCAGGTTCAGGATGGTGTCCATCATGCCGGGCATCGAGAACTTGGCCCCCGAACGCACGCTCACCAGCAGCGGGTTCTTGATCTCCCCGAGCTTCTGGCCCATGCGCTGCTCCAGTTGCGCCAGCGCTTGCTGGATCTGCTGATCGATTTCCGCCGGTACCTGGTTCTGGTTGTTGAAATAGATGTTGCAGACGTCCGTGGAAATCGTGAATCCCGGGGGAACCGGCGCGCCGGACCGCGACATCTCCGCCAGCCCGGATCCCTTGCCGCCCAGGACGTCCTTCATGGTCCCATCGCCGTCAGCCGTGCCGCCGCCGAAGGCGTATACGTATTTGGTCATAAGTTGTGTCTCTCTCCTATTGCGTGGTGACAATTTCCGAGAAGTCGGCGATCGCCGAAAACTCGCCTAGCAAGTTGTCTAGCAGGGTCAGCCGGTTCTGCCGGATCTGAGCGTCCGGCGCGTTCACCAGCACCTTGTCGAAGAACTGGTCCACTTTGGGCCGCAGCGAGGCGATGGCCTCCAGCGCCGCCCGATAATCTTTCGCCCTGCGATGGCGTTTCACCCGTTTGCGGAGCCTTTGGAACTCGACATATAGATCGGCCTCCGGACCGGCTCCAGTAGTTCAGCCTTCACCTCGCCGCCCCCGCCAAAGCCCGCCTGCCGCAGAATGTTCTTGATGCGCTTGAAACTGGCCGCCAGCGGCTCGAAGTTCGCCGTGGGCCGCACCCCCTGAATCGCTGCCAGCCGGCTCTCCGCATCCGTCAATTCGTCGTGACCGGCTGCCAGCACCGCATTCACTTCATCGTAACGGAAACCTCGTATGTCCTTGAAGTAGTACTTCAGCCGGTCCAGGAAGAACTCCGTCAAAGGTCCGTCCTTCCCGATCAGCTTCGAAAGCCGAAGGGGCAGCTTCCCCTCGACCAGGACCTTGACCACTCCCTGCGCCGCGCGCCGCAAGGCGAACGGATCGCGCGAGCCGCTGGGAATCAACCCCTGGGCGAAGCAACCCTCCAGGGTGTCCAGCTTGTCGGCCAGCGAGACCAGCCGCCCGGCCATCGTGCCGGGTATCGAATCCTCCATGCTGACCGGCTTGTAATGCTCGTAGATGGCCCGCCAGACCGCCTCCGGCTCTCCCTGCTCGCGCGCGTACAGCCCGCCCATCACGCCCTGGAGTTCCGTCAGCTCCTTCACCATCTCGGTGGTGAGATCGCACTTGGCCAGCAGCGCCGCCCGCGCCGCCGGTTCGACATCTGTCTTTGCGAGCTTGGCCAGTTTCCGCGCCAGCCGCACCACTCTTTTCGTCTTGCCGAGATACGAGCCTAGCTTCGCCTGGTAGGTGACGTGAGCCAGGTCTTCCAGGCGCTCCGCAAGTTTTCTACGCTGGTCCACCCGCCAGAAGAACCGGGCATCGCTGAAACGCGCCCGCAGCACACGTTCATTGCCCTGCCGCACCAGCCCCTCCGGGTCCGCATCCGTGTTCATCACCGCGATGAAATGCGGCGCCAGCCTGCCGTCGGCGTCCTCAGCCGAGAGATACTTCTGATGGCGCCGCATCACCGTGATGAGCACCTCTTCCGGCAGCGCCAGAAACTCCGCATCGAAACTGCCCAGAATCGGCCTCGGGTACTCGGTGACGTACACCAGCGTCTCCAGCAGCCCAGGGTCGGGTTTCGCACGCAACCCGGTACCCTCGAGCAGCTTCCCGATCTCCTCCTCGATTCTCTGCTTGCGCTCCTCCGCAGACACCAACACGAAGTTCTCTTTGAGAACCTGCTCGTAGTTGCCGCAGTCCACCGCCACCTTCGCCGCCCCCAGCAACCGATGCCCGTTCGTCGTGCTACCCGCTTTCACGCCCGCCAGCTCGAACGGTACGACCTCTTCCCCCAGCAGTGCCACAATCCAACGAATCGGCCGGATGAAGCGCGGCCCGCCTTTCCCGGTCCAGTACATCGTCTTCGGAAAGTAGATCTTCAGGATCAGCTCCGGCAGCGCCGCCGCCAGGATCTCGCGCGTCTCCCTGCCCGCCACCTTCTTG
>CAVRZY010000291.1:0-49948 GCA_963725415.1 uncultured Acidobacteriota bacterium
TTCCCCCGGTGGGTGAGCGGACTTCGGCCGGTATCTGTCTGACTGGACTTCGGTTACTGGTTCGCCCCGACGATTGACTTCTGCCTACAGCCTACTTCTCGGGCAACTGAACGCGGAGCGCCGCAAGGATTTCTTTCTGCCGCGCATCCGGTCTGGGCAGGCGCATCAGCGTGGTCTTCTCGTCGATCTGGTATTCCAGCAGGCACAGCCGGCACAGTGCCGCCATGGCATCCGGCAGGGTGGTAGCGTGGGGATCGGTGTCCGTTGTCCCGAACCTGGCTTGCAGCCGGCGCTCCATCTCGCGGCTGATCTTGAGCGCCAACATGCAGCAGAAGACGTGGCCCCGCGTACGGCTCTCCTTCCGCACCCACACCGGCCGCACTTCCAGCAGGCCGGTCTTCAGTTGCCGAAAGTCCCGCTCCACCTTTTGCAGGCTCACATAACTGTCGTGTACCGCCTGCCCGCTCAGTTGTTGCTTGGGAACGTCGCTCACCACCACGTAGCAGCCCGCCAGTTCCAGGGCCCGGTCGATGGCCGGCTGGTTGCGCTCCAGCACCATCGTTCGTCCTTCCAAGCGCAGTTCCACCTGCCCGCTGAGCTTGTGGCGGGCCACCCAGAGCTGCAAGTTCCGCGGACCCGCTTCCGGCTGGCAGCGCGGGGACTTCCGCACCTGCTGGTTGCGCTGCTCAACCTTGCCCTTCAGCTTGGCTAGTTTGTCCTCCAAGCGATGCTGTTCCCGCGCCGCCTCGACTCGTTCTTGCGTAGCAAATAGCGCAAACCGTCGGCCTCCACTTCACACACCTCTTCACTGAACAAGCCCATCTGCAACGTTCCTTCCCCCAGCAAGCGCCGAATCTGCGGATCCGTCAGCGCACTGATATAGTGCAGCCCGGCCTCTTTGAGCGCCTGCTTGCCCTTGCTCTTTACCATTCCCCGGTCGCCCACAAACACCAGCTCCTCGACCCCGAACTGGCTTTGCAGAATCTTGATTTGACCCACCACCGTTACCGGATCGCCGGTGTTTCCGGCGAAGACCCGCACCGCCAGCGGCTCGCCCTCGCTGTCGGCCAGCAGGCCGATGACGATTTGCAGCTTGCCGCGCTTGCCGTCGCGTGGATAGCCGTAATCGCCCAGGGCGTTGTGCTGGCCTTCCAGGTAGCTGCTGGTGACGTCGTAAAGGAACAGGGTGGGTGGAGCGCTGTGACGCCGCAGGTACTGCCGGTACAGGGCCTGTTCGATCTGCTCTTGGCGGGCGCACAGATCATCCAGGGCGGCGTAGAGGTGGTCCTCGTCGAAGCAGCCGAGGCCGAGCACTTCGCTGACCGCGTGATCTTCGGCCCAGCGCACGGCGGACAAGCGGGAGCCCCGGTGGGCAACGCGGGCGAGCACCAGGAACAGGGCCAGTTTGGCGAGGCGGGTTTTGCCGAGGGCGGTGCTGAGGCCGAGGGACTCGGCCAGTTGCTTGAGGGCATACAGGAGACCGAAGATGAGGCCGCTGGCGGGTTCGGCCGGGAGGTGGTCAAAGTCACCGCGCAGGGCGCGGCGGAGAGCCTCGATGCGCGCAGGGTTCCAGTGGGAGAGATTGGCCAGGGTGCGGGACTTGACCTGGCCGCCCTGGCGATAGCTTTGGCGCAGGAGGATGGCGGGCGGGGAGGAGCGATTGGGAACAGTGGCCACGTACATGCTGACATAATATCACACTTGCAGCTAAAATGCAATAGCTACAGCAATAATTACATGCCTACAATCCAACGCCCCAAAGCTGCCCATCTTGTTGCACAACAGATACTTACTCAGAAACTACAGGGGGAAGACCCGGCCGAGACAAGCTGAAGCTTGTCCCACGGCCCCCTTGAGCAGGGTTTCGCTGACGCCGCCGGGCGCGCAGGGGGGCGGCCGGAGCGACCGTCAGCGCCGAGGGCGATCATGGAGGGCCGGCGTTCCAGTATGACGACACCGCGCACTCACGGTATAATGGCCCAAGCACGAGGCCTTTGTCATCCGGAGTTGCAAGCGGCAGCGTCTGAGTTTGCAGCCAGGAGTCACAGAGTGAAGCTTGACGGAATCATAAATGAAATCGCGGGCGCGACGGTAGTCAAGAAGGCCATCAGCGCACCGGAAGTTCTGAACGAAGCCTATGACTACCCGCGTCCCAGTTCCTTTTCCCGCGCCATGCGGGTGGAACTCAACGAGCTGGTCATCCTATTCATCTCGGGGACGGCCAGCGTCGACGAGAACGGCAAATCGGTCCACATCGGAGACCTCCGGGCCCAGGCGCGGCGCATGTTCAAGAATGTGACCGCCCTGCTCAAACACGGAGGTGCGGCCTGGAAAGACGTGGTGCGGACCAGGTACTATCTGCGCGACATCGACCGGGATTATGCGGCCTTCAACGAGGAACGCACCGCTTTCTATCGGGAGCAGGGACTGGATCCGCTGCCTTCTTCCACCGGCATCGAGGCCAAGCTGTGCCGCCCCGAGCTGCTGGTGGAGATGGACGCCATCGCGATTTTCCGGGAGCCCCGCCAAGCCGAGCACTCTCCCTGATCTCGCCGGCGGGGGGTTGCGGGGCGGAGAAAGTGGGTCGCAAGTTCTTTCCCGGGGGCGAAGCTGGAAAGCGTTGGCTGCTTTCCGCCATTGCGGCGGTCGCTGTGGCATATGCCATGAGCACGGCACAGACCGGCCGCATCCGCTCGCTGGCCCCCGGGCACGCGGGCATCGTGCTGACGCAGCTTCCTGCCCCCAACCCTCTCAAGAAGCTGCCGGCTGTGGCCGGAGGCATGCTGCGGAGCAATTACGGAGAGGGGGCGCGCATCCTCCTGCTCTCTCCGAACGGCGAACGGCGGGTGCTAACCGAGGGTTTCCACAGCGCGGCCGATCCCGAGGTTTCCTTCGACGGCAAGCGCATCCTATTCGCCGCGAAAAAGAACGCATCGGACGACTGGAACATTTACGAGATGCAGGCCGACGGCTCCCGCGTGCGGCAGATCACGCGCGGCTTGGGAGACTGTCGCAGCCCGGTGTACCAGTCCTCTCTGTTCGTGCTGGACTCCGAGAAGCCCTGGTACCAGGCCGCCTTCGCCAGCGTGGCGGCCGGCGAGTTGAACGAGTACGCGGCGATCCCCTCGACCAACCTGTATTCGGTGAAGCTGGATGGTTCGGCAGTCCGCCGGCTGACGTTCAATCCCTCCAGCAGCCTGGACCCGTACATGTTGCCGGACGGACGGCTGCTGTTTGCAGGCTGGCAGCGCGCCGTACTGGATCGTGGCCCGCTGGGGCGCATCGCACTGTTCGGCATCAACCTGGACGGCACGGACTTTGCGGTCTTCTCTGCCGATGAGGGGCCCAGGATCAAGCACATGCCCTGCGTCACGACTGAGAGGCTGGTGGTGTTCGTGGAGGCCGACAGGCTTCCCTGGGATGGCGCGGGGCACCTCGCCAGCGTGAGCCTGCGCCGCAATCTGCATTCCTACCGGAGGATCACGGCCGAGAAGGACGGCCTGTTCCATTCGCCCTCCGCGCTCCCGGACGGAACGATTCTGGTCTCGCGGCGGCCCAACGATAGCACTGGAACGCACGCTGTCTATCGCCTTGACCCCGCTACCGGACGCCTCGAGCTGATCTTCGACGATCCGGCCTATCACAACATCCAGGCAAAGATCCTTTACCCGCGCGCCGAACCCGACGGGCATTCGTCCGTGGTGGACGAGAAGGACCCAACGGGGAAGTTCTATTGCCTGAGTGTCGGCGCCGCGGACGTCGCCATGCCGGAGGGGGCGGCCAAACGCCTGCGCGTGCTGGAGGGACTGCCGCGCAAGGTGAAGAGCGCACCGCTCCAGAAGCGGTTCCTGGGCGAAATCAATCTCGAAGCGGACGGATCGTTCAACATCCAGGTGCCCGCCAACATCCCGATCCAGCTTCAGGTGCTGGACGGGCGCGGGATGGCGCTGCGGTCCAGTTCCTGGATCTGGGTGAAGAACCGGGAGGCGCGTGGCTGCATCGGCTGCCATGAAGATGGCGAGCGAACGCCGGAGAACGCACTGGCCCGGGCGTTAACTCATCCCTCCATCGCGCTCACGCTGCCGCCGGAGAGAAGGCGCACCGTGGATTTCCGCCGAGAGGTCGAGCCGATCCTCTCGCGAAGGTGCAACAACCAGGCGTGCCACGGGGGCGCGGTCCCGCCCTTGGACCTCGACAAGAACGTCCACCCGGGCAAGGCCCGCACCAGCCCGCTCGTCTGGCGCGTCTTCGGAGCCAGCACCTCCCGGCCGTGGGACCCAATCCCGGCTACAGGAAAGACCCTGCCCATGCCGCCGCCCGGCTCGCCGCCGTTGACGGAAGAAGAGAAGCGGACCATCATTGAATGGATAGATCTCGGGGCGTACCGAGAGGGTCAGCGATGAGATACCGGAGGACACTCTGGCTCGCCGCGGCCGCGGCCATGGCGGTCCTGGCTGAAGGAGGCCCCCAGCTCCCTGTCTTCACGGATGTCTCCAAGGAAGCCGGGATCACCTTCATGCACAGCTACGGCGATCACCACATGGACAACATCGTCGAGGGGACGGGCGCCGGAGCGTGTTTCTTCGACTATAACAACGACGGCTATCTGGACATTTACTTCGTCACCGGGACCTGGACCAAGAGCGTCAGCGATAACGAGGGCCGGGACCTGCGAGGCAAGCTGTCCAACCGCCTCTATCGCAACAACGGTAACGGCACCTTTACCGATGTCACCGAGCAGGCCGGAGTCAGCGGAAATGGAATATTCAGTTCCGGCTGTTCGGCGGCCGACTATGACAATGACGGCTGGGTCGATCTCTACGTTCTCAACTACGGCCCCAACATCCTGTACCACAACAACGGCGACGGCGCCTTCACCGACGTCTCGAAGAAATCCGGGCTGGACAATCCCTGCTGGAGCCTCCACGCCGTGTGGTTCGACTACAACAACGACGGCTACCTGGACGTCTATGTAGCCAATTACCTGAAGTACGACGACGGCAAGTTCCGTGACTTCTATCCGGCTGCCGGTTATCCAGGACCACTCAGCTACAGTGGCGAACCGGACGCGCTGTACCGCAACAATGGGGACGGCACTTTCACCGACGTCACCAAGCAGGCGGGCGTCTACAAGCCGGACGGCCGGGCCATGAGCGTGACCGCCTCCGATTTCCGCAACGTGGGCCTGCTGGACATCTTTGTCGCCAACGACGCGATGGAGAACTTCTACTTCGAGAACCAGGGCAACGGGACCTTCATCGAAAAGGCTCTGGAGATGGGGGTGGCCTATGGGGAGAATGGCCAGGGGGTCTCCAACATGGGTCCGGTGGTGGGCGACGTCAACCGCGATGGCCTGCTTGACATCTTCATTCCCAACCTGAACTACTGCATCCTGTTCCAGCAGGGCAAGCACGGCTATGAGGATCGCACGCGGCAGGCCGGTCTCTCGGCGGCCCTGGGGCAGTACGCGGGCTGGGGCGCCGTGCTGTTCGACTATGACAACGACGGCTGGCTGGACGTCCTCACGGTTCACGGGAATGCGCACCACGAGTACGTGCAGGAAGCCACCCTCATGCGCAACCGGGGCGACGGGACCTTCGAGGACGTCTCCGATCACTCAGGCCAGTACTTCCAAGAGAAGTACGTGGGGCGGGGCGCGGCTTGGGCGGACTACGACAACGACGGGGACATCGACCTGCTGGTGGTCAACCTCAACGATTCCGTTAAGCTCTTGCGGAACGACGGCGGGAACCGTAACAACTGGCTTGCCGTCGAGGCGAAGTTGAAGTTCCCGACCGGGACGCGCGACGCCATCGGCGCGCGTGTGACCGTGACCACGGGTTCCCTGCGCCAGATCGAGGATCTGATCCCCGTGCGTGGCTACCTCTCGCAAAGCGATCCCCGGCTGCATTTCGGTTTGGGCAAGGCTGCTTACGCCGACTCGGTCGAGATCCGCTGGCCCGACGGTAGTGTGGAGAAATTGGATAAGGTCAAGGCGAACCAGTTCCTGAAGCTGGTGCACGAGGCGAAGGCCAACGGAGTGAAGCGATGAGGCGCGTGCTTTTCTGCCTGGCCGCCTGCGGATTGATCCTTGGCGGCGCACCGAAAAAGCCGGTGTACGTTGGGGCGCGGGTCTGCGGCGGCTGTCACACCGGCCCGGGTATAGGGAACCAGTACAGCTTGTGGCTGCATTCAAAACACAGCCAGAGTCACGCCGCGCTGGCCCGGCCCGAATCCAAGCGGATAGCCGCCATCAGCGGGCTTCGCCAGGAGCCGCAGCAAGCCCCCATCTGCCTGGGCTGCCACGCTACCGCCTCCCAGGCCGAGGAGTGGGAAAAGGACCAGACTTTCCACATCGAGGACGGCGTGCAGTGCGAGGGCTGCCACGGTCCGGGCAGCGAGTACATGACGGAAAGCGTCATGCGAGATCGCGAAGCGGCGATGAAGGCTGGGCTGGTGATGCCGGCCGAACGCGAGTGCATGAACTGCCACATCGAGAAGGGCACGCATGTGGCCATCCTGCATTCCCCGCAGATCGATCCGAAGAAGGCGCTCGAAGCCATCGCGCATCCCCTGCCAAAAAGCCCGGTCCCGGGCGGGATCGGCATGGAGCGCAAGCAACAGGCCGGTCCGAAGTACGCCGGCGCGGTGGCCTGCGGGAAGTGCCACAAGGGACCCCAGATGGGCCACCAGTACAGCGTCTGGCGCATGAGCGCTCACGCTCGCGCCTGGGCGGCGCTGGGCACCCCCCAAGGTGCGGATCTCGCCAGGAAGAGAGGCATCCAGGGGGATCCCCAAAAGCATCCGGAATGCCTGAAGTGTCACTTCACAGGGTACGACCAGGGGGGACGGCTGGCTTCGTTTTCCGTTGATGAAGGCGTGGGCTGCGAGGCCTGCCATGGCGCGGGCAGCGACTACATGGCCGAGGCTGTCATGCGGGACAAGCCGGCGGCGACCGCCGCGGGTCTGAAACCCGCCAGCCGGGAGACCTGCTCGGGTTGCCACCGCGGCGGCAAGTTCGACGCCGGCAAAGCCCTGCAACAGATCGCGCATCCCACCAAGCCTCCGCCGCTGGCCAACGAGCCCCGTTACAAGACCCCGCTCAACCTGGCGTTGCGGCCGGACGGCAAGGAGACTCTACGTGGCCTGCGAAGCCTCCGACTCCGTGATCGTCGTGGACCCGGTCGCAAAAGAGAAGGTGGCCGAGATTCCGGTGGGCGGCAACCCGGCCGATGTGACCTTCTCCCCCGACGGCCGGCGCGCTTTCGTCAGCAACCGGCTGGATGACAGCGTTTCCGTCGTTGACGTAGCCACACGCAGAGTCATCAAGACTCTGCCGGTGGGCGACGAACCTCACGGCCTCCTGACCGACAAACAGGGCAGCCTGCTCTACGTACTCAACACCTCCTCGGACGACATCTCGGTGTTCGACGCGGTGTCACTGGAATGGGTGAAGAACCTCAGCGCCAGCCGCGGGCCGTGGTCGCTGGCCCGCTCCGGAGAGGGCGACAGGATCCTGGTGACCAACAGCCTGTCGCGCTTCGCTTTCCGCGCCCCGTTTGTTTCCGAGGTCACGGCGATCAACACTGAAGACGGCATGGTCGAGGAGCGGCTCATCGTGCCGGGCGCGAACCTGATGATGGGGGTGGACTGGCACCCCAGCGGCAAGTACGCCCTGGCCACGCTGAACCGCACCAAGACGCTGGTGCCCATGACGCGCCTGCTGCAAGGATGGACCATCACCAACGGCCTGGCCATCCTGTGGCGCGACGGCGGCGTGGACGAGGTGCTTCTGGACGAGCCCAATCTCGGCTTTGCGGACGCTACCGATGTTGCCTGCACGCCGGATGGGCGCTATGCGCTGGTGACCAGCTCCGGCACCGACCAGGTGGCGGTGGTGGATCTGGAGAAGTTGATCGACCTGATCCACCGCGCCTCCCGCTACGAGAGAGAACACGTCCTGCCCAACCATCTGGGCAAGCCCACCCAGTTCATCGTCAAGCACATCCCGACCAAGAACAGCCCGCGCGGGCTGCTGGTCACGCCGGACGGAAAGACGGCCTTTGTGGCGAACTCGCTGGATGATTCGCTCACCGTGATCGATCTAAAGCGGTTGGAGGCCTCCGGGCGCATCGACCTCGGCGGCTCGCAGGTCATCACCAAGATCCGCTATGGTGAGCGCCTGTTTCATAGCGCCAACATCACCTTCCGCCGGCAGTATTCCTGTCATTCCTGCCATCCGGACGGCCACATCGACGGCCTGAGGTATGACATTGAGGCCGACGGCATCGGGGTCAGCCCGGTGGACAACCGGACGCTGCGCGGCATCCTGGACACGGCGCCCTTCAAGTGGGAAGGAACCAATCCCAGCCTGGCGCGGCAGTGCGGCGCGCGACTGGCGGTGTTCTTCACCCGCCTCCAGCCCTTCACGCCGGAGGAGCTTTCGGCGGTGGACGACTACATCACCACCATCCCCCGGCCGCCCAACCGCTATCGCCCGCTAGGCGCCCGGCTGACGCCCGCACAGAGGCGGGGCAAGGCGGTTTTCGAGCGCACCATGACCAACGACGGCCGCATGGTCCCGGCCGAGAACCGCTGCATAACCTGCCATCCTCCTCCCTATTACACCAACCGACGGGTTTTCGACGTAGGCACCAGGCATGCATTCGACCGCCAGGGCAAGTTCGACGTGCCGCACCTCAACAACATCTACGACTCGGCGCCCTACCTCCACAACGGCATGGCGGCAACGCTGGAAGAAATCTGGACCGTGTACAATCCGGACGACCGGCACGGCGTCACCAACGATATGACCAAGGATCAGCTCAACGATCTGATCGAGTACCTGAAGACGTTGTAGGAGGTTAGCCCGATGCCACTTACTTTTCCAGACCTCCTGGGTGGGGCGGCTCCCCTGAGCCGCGGCCGGCCCCCTGGCCGGCCTCTTCCACGCCCCGCCAAAGCCGACCAAGGGGTCGGCTTGCAGGCCGGGCGGCCTGCCCCGCAGAAAGGAAGTGGCATTAGGCTTCTGAGCCTTCTTCTCAGCCTGATGGCGGCGGGGGTGCTGTGCGGGGCGCAGCTGCCCTACGTCTACACCAAGTGGAAGCAGTTCACCGTCGCCGAAGGGCTGCCGAACGATCATGTCTTCGCGGTGAAAGTGGACGGGCCGCGCGTGTGGGTGGGTACCGAGAACGGGCTGGCCATGATCGATAAGCGGACGGGCAAGATCAGGAGCTGGACCGAGAAAGACGGCCTGCCCTGGCGCGTTGTTATAAGCATCGACGTCAACAAGAAGACGGGCGAAGTGTGGCTGGGCCTGTTCGGCGGGGGCTTGGCGCGCTTCAGCGGCGGGCGTTTCGACCACTGGCACCAGCTCAACAGCGGGCTGGTGAACGACGTGGTCTACGCCGTGGCGGTGGAGAACGATAACGTCTGGGCGGCCACCACGGCCGGCACCAGCCGCTTCAACACCATCACCGGCGAGTGGACCATCTTCACCGAGAAGAATGCTCCCATGGAGGAGATCTGGAACTACGGAGTATCCTACAACGACGGCAAGGTGTACCTGGCCGTTTGGGGCGGAGGGGTGCTCGAGTACGACGTGGCCACCGGGCGCTGGAAGGATTACCTCGATCCGGACGGGGAGATGGAGATCGACCTGTACCGCGACGACGGCCTGGTGCACGTCATCACCACCGCCGCCAGCTATGTAGATAAGGTGCTTTGGGTCTCCACATACTTTGGCGGCTCGCGCTACGACGGCCGCCACTGGCGGGGTTACTTCAACCAGGACTCGGGCGTCCCCAGCGACTTCCACAACTTCGTCAAGGGGCGCAGCGCCAACGAGGCCTGGTTTTGCAGCGACAAAGGCGCAGGAGTCATCGTGGATTTCCCCACCAACACCTGGGTGACCTACACGCGCGAGCCGGACGGGCGCACCGGCAAGGCCGTGGTGATGCGGGATAGACAAGTTCTGGAGACCGTCACCATGGGGGTGAACATACCGCACAATTACATCCTGAACGCGGACATCGACGGCAACGACGTTTGGGTCGCTACTTCCAAAGGTCTGGGCTGGGGCATCGGCGAGGGCTACTACCCCGGCCTGCGCGAACGCGCGCGTCACGTGGCGCCGGCCAAAGGAGCGACTCGATGAGATGCCCCCGGATCGCCTGGTTGATGCTGGGCGCGTGCCTCTGTACCGCGCAACAGAAGAAACCTCCGCAGGACCCGCTGGTGGATGAAGACACCGCCGAGGTGCTACGGCGCATCAATGCGGTAACCGCCTACCAGGTTCCCGACCTCAAGCTCAAGAAAGACGACAACTACGCCAACACGCCGGTGGACGTGGAGCCATACGGAGGCGTGAAGCCTTACAAGGAGTTTTTCCTCCTGCAAATGGAATACACCGGGCCGGGACGCGCCACCCCTGAACCGCCTAGGGACCTGAAGACCGTCAAGATCGGTTTCATCGGACCCATCATGTCCACCGTCTCGGTGGCCATCGGCGGCAAGAGCCACGAGGAGGCCCTGGGGATCAAGATGTTGCAGGGCGCCCGGCTGGCCCTCGAGCAAGCCAACGCCCGGGGCGGCTACCTCAAGCGCCAGATCCCCTTCGAGCTGGTGATCAGCAACGATAACGGCCTGTGGGGCGCCTCCGGCAACGAGATCATCAAAATGGCGTACAAGGATCAGGTGTGGGCCATCCTGGGCACCATCGACGGCGCCAACAGCCACATCGCCATCCGCGTGGCGCTGAAGGCGGAAGTGGTGATGATGAACACCGGCGACACCGACCCGACTTTCATCGAAACCAACATTCCCTGGGTAATGCGCGCGATCGGCGACGACCGGCAGCAGAGTTACCTGCTCATGGATTACCTCATCCGCAAGATGAACTACAAGCGCCTGGGCATCATCCGGGGCAGCAACCGCTACGGCCGCTTCGGGGTGCGCGAAGTGCGCGACGGCGCGCGGCGGCTCGGCCGTCCCATCCTCCTCGAGATGGCCTATCGGCTGGGTGCGGATGATTTCACCCTTCAGCTCGAGCGACTCAAGGAAGCCAACCTGGACGCCATCATCCACTGGGGGGACGCGCAGGAGAGCGCGCTCATCCTCAACCAGATGCGCAAGATGGGCATGCCGCAGCCCTATTTCACCAGCGACCGCAGCGTCTCGGCGGAATTCGTGAAGCTGGCCGGCAGCAATGCCGAGGGCGTCATCTGCGCCTATCCCTGGAACCCCACGCGAAAGGACCGCAGGCTCGAGGAGTTCCGTCAGGCCTTCCGCAAACGTTTCAACGAGGAACCGGAAACCTACGCCTCACACGCCTACGACGGCATGAACCTGCTGATCTGGGCCATCCAGGTAGCCGGGCTGAACCGGGCCAAGATTCGAGATGTGCTGGCCTCGCGGACCAAGCCCTGGCCGGGCGTCACCGGTGACCTTTCGTTGAGCGCCTGCCTGGATCGCGTCGGTGATGTGTTCTTAGCAAGACTGGAAAACGGGGCCTGGAGATACTACTCCCGGGAAGACCTGCAAATCCCGAGGGGTTACATTCCGCGCCGGGACCGCATCAGCCGGAGTGCGGAATCAGCGAAGACCCAATGAAGACAGTTGCCCTCCTGCTGCTGGCCGCTGTGTCCTTCCAGCAGGCGCCACGCAATCCGCCTGTCAATCGCGACGCCCGGCAGCAGCGGCCCGGCTACTACGGTCCCGGGCGCGACGAGCCCGAACCGCAGGGTCTGCGCGAAGTGCGGATCGGATACTTTGGACCGAGTGACCCCAGCCACCCAGAAGGTGGCCCGATCTGGCTTGCGACTGTCCGGGCCATCGATGAGGCGAACCGGGAAGGCGGATACAAAGGGTTGCCTTTCCGTCTGGTGCCGGGCTGGTCCGAGAACCCCTGGGCCGGAGGAATCTCACGGGTAACGCGGATGGCCTATGAGGACAAGGTTTGGGCAGTCATTGGATCGATCGATGGCGCCTCCACGCACCTGGCTGAGCAGGTGGTCGCCAAGGCGCGCCTGACGCTCATCAACCCGGCCAGCACCGATCGCAGCGTGCACGGGGCCAATGTGCCCTGGATATTCTCCTGCCCGCCCGGGGATCACCTGCAGGCGCCTGTGCTGGTCCAGGCCCTCGGTCATGAACCTTTCACCCTGGTCTCGGCAACCGATCATGACTCCCGCGCCTTCACGGCGGAGCTGAAATCGGCTCTGGCACGCAGCCGGATGTCGCCGCTCTCCCATATCGAATTCAGACCGGGGACAAACGAGTTTTCGGGTCTCGTCGAGCGTGTAGCAGTCTCGAAGGCGGTCGTCATTGTAGCGGGAGCGCGCGACAGCGCCCGCCTGGTCAGAGCGCTGCGCCAAGTCCGCTTCTCCGGGCTGATCCTGGGCGGTCCGGCGATGGGGCGCAAGATTTTTATTGACGAGGCCGGCCCCGCGGCCGAAGGAGTGCTGTTCCCTCTGCTGGTGGAATCCTCAGACGGCCGATTCGCGGATTACGCCGCGGCGCACGCCTATGACGCCGCCCGGCTCTTGATTGCGGCCATCCGCAAGGCCGGTCTCAACCGCGCCCGCATCCGCGACGCGGTCCAGGAACTTTCGCCGTGGCCGGGGGTGAGCGGGGAGATCCGCTGGGACAACCTCGGCCAGAACGCCCGTCCAGTCCGCCTGGGGACGGTGCGGCACGGGCGGGTGGCGCCGGCAGAGTGGCGTGCACCCTGCGCTGGACAGCGGGTCTATAATGGTCCGGATGCAGCCGGGCGCGGAGCCTAACAGCCCGTGGATAAAGTCACAATGCGCGAATTTCGGGGGCAGGCGACGAAACTCCGTCTCCAGGCGGCCATTCAAACTAGGGCGCTTAGCCGAGGGGGTTTCGTTCCCTCTCTCGAAAATCTCGCCATCCTCATCTGCACCAACCCGCGTAATTCGGGGACTGGCGCGAATTTCGCCGCCTGTGCGAAATTCGTGGCCTGTACCCGAATTACCCCCCGCACTGACCCGCATAATTCGGCGACCGGCGCGAATCTCGCCGCCTTTGCGAAATTCGTGGCCTGTACCCGAATTACCCCCCGCACTGACCCGCGTAATTCGGCGACCGGCGCGAATTTCGCCGCCTGTGCGAAATTCGTGGCCTGTACCCGAATTACCCCCCGCACTGACCTGCGTAATTCGGCGACCGGCGCGAATCTCCCCATTTTCATCTGGGCGGGTGAGGTCTACCTCATGGAGGACTGTCCCCGAAATTCCCTCCGCCGACCGGTCTGCCGGACTTTATCCACGAGCTGCTAATGTTCTGCGAGCGCGCCGATAGCAAACAGGAGGAACATAATGTGTGAGTTTTGCACCAAACACGGCGAAGGCAAGAAGTGGTACCTGGAAATGAAGAACTACTCGAGGGAACTGCTCCGCACAGAGCTCTCCTCCAGCCAGAAGGAAACCGTCCGGGCCACGACACGCGCCGAGTGGCTGGGGCGGTGGGTTGAGAATTTTGCGATACCCATGGTCACCGGTGTTCCCGTGCCGCTGGAGCAACTGGGGGCCGCGATCCTACCCACCCCCGAACTTCGCGGCCCCCAGGTCAGCGAAGATGAGATCGTGGAAGGCCGGAAGGTCGCCCATTTCGCTCAGGTACTGCCGATCGAGGACGTGGAGCGAGTCATCGATATGGTGGACTCGATCACCAGACTGCCCTGCGGATGCCGGTTCGTTTCAACCGGAAAGTCAGACAAACGTTACTGCTTCGGCCTGGGCATGGATACGAAAGGCCTCCTCGGCAAGCTTCCCGCGGCCTCAGCATCGCTGGAGGTGCTCGACAAGGAAGCGGCCAAGAAGATTATTCGCGAGTACGACAAGGAAGGGCTTATACACACTCTCTGGACCTGTGTGACTCCGTATATTTTCGGGCTGTGCAACTGCGATCATGACTGCCTGGCTTACAGGCCCTACATCGAGGAACGGGGCGCACCTAGTTTCTTCCGGGCTGAATACATCTGCCGGGTCGATCCGGATCTCTGTAGCGGTTGCAAGGACTGCATGCGCCAGTGCCAGTTCGGCGCGCAATTCTATTCCTCGGGCCTCGGCAAAGTCTATATCGACCCGACCCGGTGCTTCGGCTGTGGCGTGTGCCGGGCGGCGTGTGCCACCGATGCCATCCAGCTCGTTCCCCGGCAGGAGGATCCCAAGGCCGCCAATGTTTGGCTGAAATACGGGTAAGAATCAGACAAAAAAGGCGTCCCTCGGCGGATGGCGCCTGGCACGGATCAGAGGCGCGTTCAGGAATTCGACCAGCGGGGTCATCACCCGGAAGTGTTTCACCAGTTCTCCGAGCAGCTTCGGGGTGAGAGCCAGCGCCGGATCGAGTTCGGCGAAAACGTACAACTGTTTATAGCGCACCAAGTCGGCAGCGGGATGGTCTGCGCAGAAGCCCTTGGGCACCCGCGCAAGTCGGTCGCCGACGATTTCCCCCACCAGCGTGCGAAGGGCTCGTGCGTTCGCAATACGGCGAAATTCTTGGTGGTGTTCCGCAAGGTAGCTTCGAATGGCAGACAATTGTTCCGGAGGGGGCATGTAGATCCCTCCGGCCACTTCCACCTCCTGCGGCGAGACGCTGAAATAGAACCCGGCGCCGGCGTGCCGCTCCATTCCTCGGCGCGGGAACACCGCGGCGATATGCGTCTTGTACGGCGTTTTATCCGAACTGAAGCGCGTGTCACGGTAGATCCGGTAAATGGCCCGTTCGGGTTCGGTGACGTAGTCCGGAGCAAACTTCATCATCTCGGCGTTCAGGGCGTTGACCAACTCGAACATCGGGGCTCGCACCTTCTCATCGAAGACCGCTTTCCGCGCCTGAAACCACTCCCGCTTGTTGTTTCGCTTGAGCCCGCGGAAAAACGTCATCGCTTCAGGCGGAAACCCGGAGAATGAAAACTGCATTCGTCTGGCTCCTCTATAATTGGTTCGATGCCCGGCACCGAAGAGACGCTGCGGCGTCTGGCTGAGATTCCCAATTTACACGTTTCGGCGGGGACGCTGCTAGCGCCGCGCACGCGGTTTGGAATCGGCGGGCCCGCCGATATCTACGCCGAAACGGCCAGGGTCGAATCGGTGGTTGATGCCGTGCGGCTAATCCAGGCGGCCGGCCTCGATTACGCGGTTATCGGCAGCGGCACCAACCTCATCGTCTCTGACGAGGGTTTCCGGGGCGCTGCCCTGCGCTTCACCGCCAGCAGGATCCTGGAGGATAGCAGCCGCATCCGGGTCGAGGCGGGCGCGGAACTTCAAACCTTGGTGGATTTCGCTATCGGCCGCGGACTCCAGGGCCTGGAGACACTGGCCGGCATTCCGGGTTCGGTGGGAGGGGCAATTCATGGGAACGCCGGCGCCTACGGTCATTCGGTCTCCGAGTTGGTGCGCGAGGTGCATTTTTTCGATGGCCACAGGGTCCGCATCTTCGAAAACCAAGAGTGCGAATTCGGCTACCGCGAGAGCATTTTCAAACGCCGCAAGGATTGGATCATCTTCTCGGCGGAACTGGCGCTGAAAACCGCTGAGGCCCAGGAACTGCGCAGGAGGGCCGACCAGATCCTGGAGGTGCGGAACCGGAAATTTCCGCCCACCCTCAAGTGCGCCGGCAGTATCTTTAAGAACCTGATTTTCGCCGAGCTGCCGCCTGCGATGGCCGGCCAGGTTCCGCCCGAGGCGATTCGAGAGGGCAAGGTGCCCGCGGCCTATTTTCTCGAGCAGACGGGCGCGAAGGGAATGGCCAAGGGCGACATCCGCGTCGCCGACTACCACGCGAATCTGATGTACAATCCCGGCGCGGGAACGGCGCGCGACCTGTGCGCGCTGATCGGGGAACTCAGGCAGCGCGTGAGAGAGCGCTTCGGCCTGGAACTCGAAGAGGAAGTGCAGTACCTGGGGTTCAAGGAGTCAGGAGTCAGGAGTCAGGAGTCATGAGAATTACGATGAAGATGCACGCCGTACTTTTACTAGCTACAAGCTACACGCTACAGGCCCAGCGTCAGCCCGGCAGCCCGCTGGAGAATCTGCCCAAGAATATCGAGAGCCTCACTCATTTCGGCGAGCGAGCCGACATTTCCCCAGACAACCAGCGCGTGGCGTTCATGAACAAGAGCTTCGGGGACGCCTTCGCGATCGATCTAAAGACGCGCGTCATCCGGTGCCTCACTTGCAACGTGCCCGGGGCGGCCTTCCTGCGGGTGATGCACCTGGTGACGGGCGACTACATCCTGATCGGGCCCGAGCGCTTCAAGGACATTCGCACCAGCCGTTCCGAGGATAACGAACTCTGGTTCCTGAGCAAGCAGCCGGGCTCGAGGCCGGTCCGCTTGAACGAGAAGATGAGCGAGGGCGCGGCCATTTCCAAGAAGAGTCTGAAAATCGCCTTCTCTCACACCAGCTCGCAGCATCCCGAGCTGCCCAAGGGCGCTTCGCGGTTGATCACCGCCGAGGTCGAGCTGGCGGGCGGCGCTCCCAAGCTGGTGAACAAGAAGGTTGTCTACGAGAGCAAAGATGCAAGCTGCACCATCGAGGCCCGGGATTTCTACGACAGCGACAGCAAGATGATTTTCACCTGCTACGAGCCAAAGGGCATGGCCTCAGTGATGGGTATCGATCTGGCGACCGGAACGGTGACCAACTTCTCCAAAGCCCCGGGAACCTACAACGAACCGGAGGGAATTTTCCCGGATGGCAACTACACCTGCGTGGAAGCCGACCGCCAGGTGCAACAGCTCGGAGGAAAAGGCGGCTCAGGGCAGATTGACATCTGGAAGCTGAAGCTGGATGGCACCGGCAAGGATTTCCAGCGCCTCACCTACTTCAACGATTACGAAGGCTACAAGGCCTCCAACCCGGTAGTTTCCACCGATGGCCGCTTCATGGCATTCCAGGTGGCCAGAAGCGCCGATCAGGCCGGTGTGGGCTACGGAATTCTGCTGCATTGGTTCCAGTAACGGCGCACAGAAAAACCGTCAGGATTCCTCTGTGCCCCCTTTGCGCCTCTGCGGTGAAGACACCGGTGCAACATGCCTCGTCAGTCTGAGGCGAAGCCTCGTTAGAACATCAGGGTCAGCGAGAACTGCCAGGACCGCGGCGGCTCCTGAGCGGTGATGCGGCCGAAGGCCGAGCTGGTCGGGCCGGTGTCGGGACCGCGCAGCACCACTTCGTTCAAGGCGTTGAACGTGTCGCCGCGGAAGATCATCGAGGAATGCTCGTTGATCCGGAACGTCTTCCTGGCGGAGAAATCCCAGCGGCGCTGGGAATCCACGCGGATGTTGGAGTAGCGCAGCGGCGCGGTCCGGATGTTGGACCCCAGTTGCTCGCGGCTGTTGCGGTTGAAGACGTCCACGTTGAACCACTGGTCGGTGTTGCGCTTGTCCGAGGGCAGCACGATGGTCGAGGAATCGCCGATGAACAGCGCCTGCCCGAAGCCGATCGGCTGCCCGCTCTGCCGCTGGTAGATCCCGCTAAGCTGCCAGCCGCCGGCGAAAAATTCCACTGCCCAGGGCAGCTTCGATCCCCACTTCCGGCCCTTGCCGAAGGGCAGTTCCCAAATGCCGCTGCCCGTGATCCGGTGCGCGCGGTCGATATCGGCGAGCGACTCGTACGGCATCGGGTCGGGACTGTTCAGGAACGTGGCCGCTTCCATGGCCTTCGACCACGTGTAGGCCATCTGCAACGTGTACCCCTTCGAGAACCGCTTCTCCATGCGGGTTTGCAGGGAGTGATACCACGAATATCCTGCCGGGTCGTCATACTGCACGTTGCTGAAATGCGGGTACTGGCTGAGCAAACTCCCGCGCGATATCGTCGAGCTGGTGAATTGCGGATTGAGGCCGAAGTAGGGACTGGGGAAGTTGGCGCTCAAGGAGTCGATGGTCGCCTGGTCGCGGTAGGGCTTGGTGCTCAGGTACTGGGCCGGGGTGAAGCTCAGATTGCGCGTTACCCCCAGCCGCGTGTTCCGGTTGCCCACGTAAGACGCTTCCACCATGAAACTCGCCGGGAACTCATGCTGGAAGCCCAACGACCAGCGCTGCGCGTACGGCGCCTTGCGATCCTTCGCGAAGAAGGTCGTGCCCTGGCCCAGCGTGGTCTCCAGTCCGCCGGCCGCGCCCAGCGGCGGCAGCAATCCTTTCGGTAAGGGGTTATCCAGCGTCGCCAGAAACGTCAATCCGTTGTCGTTCGAGGCTTCGATGGGAGTGCTCCGTGTGAAGCCCGACTGGATGGAGTTCGTCCGCAGGATGCCCAGAGAGCCATAGAAAATGCCGTAGCCGGCTCGGAAGACGGTCTTTGGCATCAACTGGTACGCCACTCCGATGCGCGGCATCCAGGCCAAACCCTGGCCCTTCCAGTATTCCCGGGGATTCCCGCCCACTCCGGCGAAGGTGAGACCGCCCTTCACCTTGAACTGGCTGAGGGGGAGTTCGGGAATCGGGCTCTTGGCGTAGTTGGTGATGGCCTGGGCTTCGATGGGATTCGAGCTGGTCGCGTCGAACTGGGTGACCGCAGCGGTTGTGACGCTCGGTGATGGGCGACTCGTGCTCTACCCGCAGGCCCAGGTTGACGCGTCAGCTTGCGCGTGACCTTGAAGTCGTCCTGGACATGGACGCCGAAGTACTTGTCCTGCTCGGCGTAGCTGCCGCTCCGCGTCATGCTGCCGCCGGGGATGCCCGCCAGAAGCGACACCATTTCGCCTCCCACCGGAGGCGCGGTGCTGTTGTCTAGGGGCCCGCGGCCCCACTGGCTGCTGAAGCTCAGGTCCGGCGCGACATCGGTCGGGATAGCGGTTGCGGAACTCGCGGAACACCATGTATTCGGGGCCAAAACGGACCTTGTGGTTGCCCCTCATCCAGGTGAAGTAACCCACGAAGTTGTGGCTCAACGAGGCCGTGACTCCGTCACCGGACTCCCAGTTGCTCAACTGCGTCAGTGAGCCGACGCTGATCCGAGGGATCACGGCATAGCTCTTGTCCACCAGGTTCACTAGATTGGGCGAGAAGCCCAGCGAGGCCAGGTCGAAGCCCTGGCTGACGCGGCGCTCTGGGAACTCCTGCGCGGCCAGCCCGTAGCGGAAGTTCAACACCAGGCCCGGGCTGAACATGTGCACGTCATCCAGGGCAATGCCGCGGTTGATGCGGTTCAGGATGATGCCGTTAACGTCGTTGCCGAAGTTGCGGTTCTTGTCTTCCTCCCAGAAATCCCGGTGGAGGCGGACGAACAGCCGGTTCTTCTCGCTGAAGGCGTGGTCAAACCGGCCGATGGTGGTCCAGTAGTCCTCCTTCGCCGGCAGCGAGTAGAAGAAGTTGTTGCGCCCGTCGGTCGTGCCGGCCTGGTTGGGCAGCGGATAAAGGGCCAGGATTTTCTTGGCCACCGCGGTCAATCCGGCTGGCCGGGAAGATGTTGCCCGCCAGCGGCTGCCGGCTGTAACGGCCGCCCGCCGCAACCGCAATCGTAGCCGGATCATAAAGCTGGTAGTTGGCGCCAAGCTTCAGCAGGTCCGAGAGGTCGCCGTTGCGCCAGGCTTCGCGGGGAACCGTCGAGATCATCGACCCGCCCACGTTGGGATCGCCGAACTTGTTGGCTTCCCAGGTGAAAAACCAGAAGGTCTTGTTCTTCCCGTTGTAAAGCTTGGGCAGGAAGACCGGTCCGCCGCCGGACAGTCCGTAGCGGTTGTCCCGGTAGACCGGCAGCGTCAGCCCGGAGCGGTTCTGGTAAATGGTGGGCGTGTCGAACGCCGAGTGCCGCAGCCACCACCAGGCCTGGCCGTGGATGGTGTTCGTTCCGCCCTTGGTGCTCACGTTGACTAGCGAACCGAGCGTCCGGCCGATGACGGCATCGAACGAGGAGGTCTGCACCTTAAACTCAGCCAGCGACGCGGTCGGTGGAGAGAAAGCCACGCGCGGGCTGGTGCCGTCGGAGTAGACGTTCGCCACGCCGTCGATGGTGAACGCGTTGCCGTAGTTGCCGCTGCCGTCAGTGGAGAACTGCGAGGGCGCGTTGTTGAACGGCGCCTTGCGCAGACGCATGTCGGTGCCGTTCACCGTGCCGGGAGCCAGGTGCACCAGGTCCATGGCGTTGCCGGCGAACAGCGGAAGTTCGGCCACCCGCCGCTCGTCAACCACCTGGCCCAGCGAAGCTTCGGCCGTGGATAGCAGCGGCGTCTCGGCGGTGACCTGCACCGACTCGGTCACGTCGCCCACCTGCATCTGCATGTTCAGCTCGACGGTGTCGTTGACCCGCACCTGCACGCTCTCCCGGATGAACTTCTTGAAGCCCCGTCAGCTCCACGCTCACGGTGTACATGCCGGGCACCAGGTAGGGCAGCGCGTAGTTGCCCGACTCATTGGTTCTGGTCGCGGCGGCGACGCCGGTCGCAACATTAGTAGCACGGATTTCCGCGCCGGGAATCACGGCGCCGGTCGCGTCCGTCACCCGGCCCACGATGGTTCCGCGGGAATCCTGCGATTGCGCATTCGCAGTGAATGAAAAGAGTGCGAACATGAAAATCAACACGAGAACAGTTTTCTGTGTCATCTGAAAAGACCTCAAAATCGGTTGTGGACTGCCTGGTCCGGGATTTCCATTTGGGCTTCCCGGTCTCAGGCAAGTATACACAATCTGCCTCCTCGCTGCCCCAAAAGCAGAGCTGAACGATGGCGAAGCGATTACCTCATCTGCATCTGCAGCAGCCCGCGTAATTCGGGGACTGGCGCGAATTTCGCCGCCTGTGCGAAATTCGTGGCCTGTACCCGAATTACCCCCCGCACTGACCCGCGTAATTCGGCGACCGGCGCGAATCCCGCCCTTTTCATCTGGGCGGGTGAGCTCTACCTCACGGAGGCCTGTCCCCGAAATTCCCTCCGCCGACCGGTCCGCCGGACTTTATCCACGGGCTGCTGAGGGCTATCAGAAGTCGATGCGTAGGTTGAACTGGATGACGCGGCTCAGACCGCGCTGCGTGTCCACTCTTCCGAAATTCGTGCTGGTCGGATCCAGGTTCGGCCCGGAGAAGTTGGTGTGGTTGGTCGCGTTGAGCAGATCCAGGGCGAACTTCGTGCTGAGCCGCTCGGTAATGCGGAAGTTCCGCTGCACCTTCACGTCCCAGTTGCGGATGCCATCCGCGCGTAGCGCGCTCTGCCTGATCGGGAACACTCTGACGTGATAGCTGCCGGGCTGGAACGCCGACCGGCCTTCAAAGCCGTTGAAGCCGGAGGGAATCGCCGCCGTGCCGGAGGTGACCCGAATACTCGGATCGAACCAGACGTGAATGTCCTTCGCGTGCAGGCTGTCGTGCTTGAACAGATCGCTGATGTTGCTCAGGTCGCCGTAGAAGAAGCGGTTGCCCCAGTCGCCCGTGGCGGGGCCGCTCTGAAACTGGTAGATCCAGCTCGCGGTCCAGCCACCCACCAGGTGCTGCATCGGGTTGGCAGCCACCCACTTCCGGCCCTTGCCGAACGGCAGATCGTAGATGGCAGTCCAAGCCAGGCGGTGCGGCAGGGTGTTATTGTTCGGCCGCCAGGTCGGCTCCTGGTCGAACTCGTTGGCCATCCAGTCCTTCACTTCGCTGTAGGCCCGCGTGTACATGACGGCGGTCTTCAGGTTCTGCGCCATGCGCTTTTCGAACTGGAGCTCCAAGTCGTGGTACTTCATCCGCCCGAAATTCGGCTGCGCGAGCCTCACGTTGTTGCCCATGTTCGGATACTGCCGCAGCAGATCGGCCTTGCGCATCGTCGAGCCCCTGGTACAGACTGACGCTCGTGGTCAGGTAGGTGTAAATCAGCGGATCGGACGTCGCCAACCCCGGCGCCGTTGTCCTGAGCAGGAACGGGTTCGCGATGTTGGCGTTCATGTTGTTGTCCACGTCATTGTTGCGGACGCTCCCGGTGGCCCAGTACTGCTGGGGCAGGTAGCTGACTCTCTGCGTGACCGGTATGCTGGACCACGACCCGTTGTAGGAAGCCTCGATCACCATGTCGCGCCGGAGTTCGCGCTGGAACCCCAGTCTCCAGCGATGCTGCATGGCGGGCTCGTAGGCCCGCGGCCAGTAGTTGAAGCTGGCGCCCTGCGCGATCACCGCACCCAGCTTGTTCCCGTATGGCGTGTTGAAGCGCGTTCCGTCGGCGCGCACCGGGAAGGGATCCACCATCGGGTTCGTGCTGGATGAGAGGCCGCTAGCCGCTCCGGTCCCGCAGCAGAAGCTCAGCCCCAGGTCGGTCGTCATGGCCGTGCTGGTGGCCTGGCTGTAACCGTTCATGTTGCCCCGGTCGTTCATGGGGTTGAACGTGTCGGAGAACATGCCATAGCCGCCGCGGAGCACCATCTTGTCGCCGATCTGGTGGACCAGCCCGATGCGCGGCAGGAACTTGTGCGTCCCGTCGGTGAACGTCTTGCCGTACTTCTGGCCCAGGTACCAGAAGCCGCCCTGGACCTTGAACTGGCTGGCGGCCAGCTCCGGAATCGGGTTCTTGGCATACGCCGCTTCGGCGGCGTCGGCGAACGGCGGCCGATAGGTGGCGTCAAGGCCGCCGGACACGCCCCGGTTGAAGCGCTCGGTCATCCCGGCTTCGCGCTCGTAACGCAGTCCCAGCGTCACGCGCAGCTTGCTGCTCAACCGCCAGTCATCATTGATGTAGAACGCTCGGAACCGGTTCGAGATGAGCGCCGAGTCGTTGGTGTCGATGTTGATGCCGCCGGGCAGCGCCAGCATGAACGCCGCCCACTCCAGCGCGGTATTCGATGCGGTGGTCGTGTTGTCGGCCTGCCGCACGTAGTTCTGGTTGAACTCGCCGAAATTGCCGGAAGCATTCCCCGGCCCCCGCGCTGTGAACCAGTAGCGACGCTCCTGCCACCCGTACTTGATCGAGTGGCTGCCCCGGATGGTGGTCATCGCCAGCTTCAGCTCGCCGGTGGAACCGAGCGTGCTGATAACGGGATAAGTGTCGTTGCCCCCGGTGATATCCTCGATGTTGGGGAATTGGATTCGCGGCAGTTGGTGGTAGTCGCCGGCCTTGTCGTCCATGTACTTCGGCAGGCCCACGTCGGACGGCTTGTAGCTGATCGCGAGCGGGTTCGCGGCGCCCTCGGCGAACCGCATGTAGTTCACCCCCAGGTCCAGTACGCTGCTGGAGCTGAGCGTCCAGATCCAGTCCCCGCCCGCGCCTTTGTTGATGCGCGTCAGGCCGTTGGCCTGCAAGCCCAGCTTGGTTTCGTACATCCAGTCGTACTCGTTTGCCAGGCGGTGGTTCCAGTACCAGCGGCCGAACACGCGGTGGCGGTCGCTGATGCTGTAGTCCACGCGGTTGACGATGGCATTAAACTTCTCGTTCTTCGGCATGGCCGCCCCGTAGTAGTTGTTGGTGCCCTCCGCCGTGACCAGGCCCGGCACGTCGTTGGGCTTCGGATACAGCGGCGTGTAGAACTTGTACACCGGGTTCAGCACCGGGATGCCCTTGTTGCCCGGAAACGGCGTGCGGACGACGCGGCTGCCTTCCTGGCGGGCCGAACGCGGATCGTAGATGGTGTACTTCACCGGGTCGAGCGCCAGCATGTCGGAGAAGTCTCCGTCGCGCCAGGCCATCTTGGGCACAGTGTGGTTGATCGAGCTGGTGGTTTCCGCCTTGTTCTGGTAGATGCCGTCGTAGTGGAAGAAGAAGAACAGCTGGTCTCTTCCGTTGTAGATTTTCGGGATGCGCACCGGGCCGCCGAGGCTGGCGCCGAACTGGTTCGAGCGGCCAGACGCCTGTTTCTGCGAATTCGGACTGATCTTGCCCTGCGCCACCTGCGCCTCCCACTGGAGACGAGTGAAGTGCGACGTGGCGTTCCAGCGCTGCTGCCAGTGCTGGTCGAATAGGCTGCCGTGATAGGTGTTGGTGCCCGACTTGGTGGAGAGGTTGACCGTGGCGCCGGAGGTGTGGCCGTAAGAGGCGTCGAAGGATGCCGTCTCCATCTTGAATTCGTCCACCGCGTCCGAAGACGGCACGAAGCCGACGCGCCGGCCGGTGCCGGTGGCCGGGGCGCCGTCGATGGTGTACTCGTTCTGGCCCACGCCGCCCATGGTATTGAACGCCGACGTGCCGCCGTTGTCGAATGGCCGCCGGTACTCCGGCTGGCCGGTCCACTGCATGCCCGGCGCAATGGCCGTCAGCGCGAACGGGTTCATGTCCGAGAACGGCAACGCGATGATCTCGCGGTTGTCGATCACGCGCCCGCTGGAGGCGCTCGTCGTTTGCAGCAGCGGCGCCTCGGCGGTGACTTCCACCGTCTCGGCGAGTTGCCCGACCTGCATCTGGACTTCAATGTCCAGACGCCCGGCCACGTTCAGTTCCACGCTGGTGTGCACCGACTTCTTGAAGCCGGGGGCCTCCACCGTGACCGAGTACTTGCCCGGGTTCAGCAGGCTGACTTCAAAGTAGCCGGTTTGGTTGGTCTCCGTGCGGTTGGAGACGTTGGTTTCCGTGTTGGTGATGACCACGCTAGCGCCGGGGATCACCGCCCCCTGCGGATCGGTGACCTTCCCCGTGATGCTGCCGCGGGATTCCTGCGCCCAAGCCATGCCTGCGGCCAGCAGTCCCAAGGCCGCAGCTATACAGAGAACCTTGTTACGCACAACGGACCTCCTGAGAAACGATAATAAAGCCACCCAACCTCATGGGCTTTTGCCGCTTCATAATACGCCCAGCCCAGCCTGCTTGTCAATACGGAATTTACCCCTGCCAGTAATGCCTCAGAAGGTGTCAAAAAATGCCCGCTTCACTTCGGCTGCCGGCAACGCAGGTCGCGGGCCTGCACCACCTCAACAACTTGCCAACAAGCTCGAAGATGTTTTGCAGGCTGGCCACAAGAACCTCCCCCGTTTCTCTGGCCTAAAGTGTTCAGAGGACTCTATTCTAACTCACCGCACCCCACTGCCCCTTTGGGCAGGACGCCCTGCCCCCGCTTCCGCTCCCAGCTCACTCCCTCCCCTGAAGCGCCTCCTCCAGGTACCGCCCCACGCGATCCTCGTTGCCCCACAGACTTGAAAACTGCTTCTCGCAAACGTCGCTGAACCGCGCCAGCACCCTGCGGTTGGCCTCCTCCTGGTCCTCGAAGATCCCGACCGACCGGAACCCTAAACCCCAGCGCTCGAACTGTAACAGCGCTATAGTTGTGTCCCGAACCTTGTCATCGTTCGGCAGCGCAAAAACGAAAAGCGGACGCACACTCCCGTTCACCCGGCAATCCACGGTGTACTTGCGTTCCCGATCATGAGCCGCATCGTGCCAGTCGAACTCCCGTCGCTGCGTCGGCACCCTTTGCTCCATCAACGCCCGGAAATCTTCCAGAAATGTAGACCGCACCCGCTCCCTTGACAGAAACGTTAGATCGCTGATCTTCAACAGCGCCTGCACGAAATTGTACAGCGCATCCCCATAACGCTCCTCCGGGATCGCCATCACCAGTTCCCCCTCCCGGTCCTCCACCATGAAGCTCGCCAGCGTGTTCGTCAAAATCCTCTGCCGTGTCCCCTTCTGGAGGTCCTCTTCCTCCAGCTCGTAACTCAGGTGCATATACGTGTGCCCTTCATCCGTGAGCTGCCAGCGCCCGTCGAACCGCTTCAGCGCGATTGCCAGGTGGTCCCCATCCTCGAACTTGAAGGGCGTCAGAACTCGGTAACGATCCACACCTTCCCCCATCAGCCGCAACCGGCTGCACACCTTCTGCCGGAAATCCCGTTCCATCGCCTCAACCGTCACCGCCACATCTCCTCTCCGAACAGCACCTGCTGCTCGCTCGGTGGTGCCTGAAAACCGCAGTCTGCCAGCAACGCCCGGACCGCACCCTCATAGTCGCCGAACCGCTCCGTCACTTCGGCAAAAGAATCTTCGCGCATCCCCAGATCCTGGTTGCGCTCCGTGGCCGCGTGGATATGGAAATCATAGAACGCCTCCCCCTCGATCATGTTCGTGTGCTCGTGGCTCTTGCCGTTCTACCGCCGCAGCCGGAATACCTGGTTGCTCTTCGGCGCACGCTACGCCAGAATGATCGAGAAATCCAGCGCGTTGCTCGTGCTCTGCCGCAGGACCATCCGGAATTCACTGCCCTCCACTCCCTTGAGATCCAGCTCCTACTCCTTGTGTCCTCGTTTGGCTCTGACTTGAGGACCACGCCGGTAGTCATCCGGCAACACTTTCCTCTCCGCTACTAACCGCGCAATCTCCACATCTCTGAGCCGCACCGGCATAGCAATTGTAGTTTACCCCTCTCTCAACATCCTCGCTATCCCTCTCACCGCCTGCCTTATCCGCTGCTCATTCTCCACCAGCGCAAACCGCACATACCCCTCCCCCAGCGGCCCAAAGCCCACCCCAGGCGACACCGCCACTAGCGCCTTCTCCAGCAGCAGCTTCGCAAACCCCAGCGACCCAGTGGCACAGGCATTCCTGCCTGTGTTTGGCACAGGTGCCCACACAAACATCGACCCCCGCGGCTTCTCCACCTCCCAGCCCGCCCTAGCCAACCCCTTCACCAGCACGTCCCGCCGCTTCTGATACACCGCGCAGATCTTCGCCGTCTCCTCCTCGCACTCCCGCAACGCAATGATAGCCGCAATCTGGATGGGCTGGAACACCCCGTAGTCCAGGTAGCTCTTAATCCGCGCCAGCGCCGCAATCATCTTCGCGTTGCCCACGCAAAAACCCACCCGCCACCCCGCCATGTTGTAGCTCTTCGACATCGAAAAAATCTCCACCGCCACCTCCCGCGCCCCCTCCACCTGCAGAATGCTGGGCGCCCGGTACCCGTCGAAGCAGATGTCGGCGTAAGCGAAATCGTGTACCACCATCGTCCCGTGCCGCGCCGCCAGCCCAATCACCTCCCGGAAGAACCCCACCTCCACGCACTGCGTGGTCGGGTTGTGCCCCGTGGCGCATGCTTCAGCTTGCGACGGCCGGGATCCCGGCAAAGGACTTTCGCCACCACCTCCGCCCGCCCCTCCGCCATCACCACCCCATACTGATGAATCGCATAGCACGGATTCGGCGACACCACCACGTCCCCAGGCCCTCCACACCCCTTCCCGTTCCTTCACCTGCCAACCCCAGGCCCTGTCTCTGAGATAGTAGAAGCTGTTTCTAACGGTGCATCGAGGTACCCCTCCGAGTGGCCAGGACCAAGAATCGGCGCATCAACCGATTGCCCCGGAAATGGAAAGGGCCCTTACGGGCCCCAAAGGCGACCGCCTTCCACCTCCGCACATGCGGATTACCTTCATTATGCACCAACCATCCAAACCCACACCGAGCTCGCTGCGCTTCAATGCGGCCGCAACCGATTGGTCGCGGAAATACCCTTCAGCGGCAGCCTGCCTATCCGCGACCTCTCCCCGCAGCAACCCACCCGGATCGCCAGCAAAGCCGCCCACGCGCGCTGGACCGGCCAACCTTGTTGCGATCCCGCTACGTCAACCATGCTATGCTGTGGACGTGAAGCAGACCGCGTCTCGAAAGCACGGCAACGCCTCTCTGGCCTTAGCAACTCACCCCCTGGTCAGGCTGCGCTCGATCACCGTCAAACTCGAGTGGGACCCGGAAACTGCCAACTGGATGAGCTTCATTCCAGAGCTAAACAACATCAGCACTTTCGGGAAAACTCAAGAAGAAGCCCTGGAGCACACTCGAGACCTGCTCCGCGGCTATCTCGAAACCTGTGAAGCCCACGGTTTCCATCTTCCCCTGACCCAGCAGCAAATCCACGAGATTCGGACAGTAGTGCGCTAATCTCCGTGCCCAGCTATCCTGCCCTCAATGGCAAACAGGTCGTTCGCGTCCTGGAGAGCTTGGGCTTCTATGTGGACCGGATCACCAGCACTCACTATCAGATGGTCAAGCCCGCCCATCCCAGGCCGGTTCCCGTTCCCGTCCATGGTGCCGAAACACTTCCCACCGGCACCTTCCGGTCCATCCTGCGACAAGCCGGCCTGACCCCCAAACAGTTCTTTGAGGCTTACTGGAACCTGTAGCCACCGCACAAACATCGACCCCACGGCGGCTCGACCTCCCAGCCCGCCCTCGCCAGACCCTTCACCAGCGCATCCCGCCGCTTCTGATACCCCGCGCAGATCTTGGCAGCCTCCTCCTAGCACTCCCGCAGCGCAATGATGGCCGCAATCATCTTCGCGTTGCCCACGCAAAAACCCACCCGCCACCCCGCCATGTTGTAGCTCTTCGACATCGAAAAAATCTCCACCTCCACCTCCAGCAGGCTCGGCGCCCGGTACCCCTCGAAGCCCTGTGGGACATGCTTTAGCTCAATGCCACTTAGTTTTCCAGGCCCAGCCCAAGTTGTTGATTTTACAGTCTCGACACGAGTGTCGAGATGGCACGCAAAGTGCGTGCGCCACAACAGGTGGCGCAAACACTCCTGTTTGCCGCGTCGATACTCATATCGACGCCCGGCAGTTCAAAACATAAATGCCAATAAATGTGTGAGTTGGCGGGGGGCATTCAAAACTAAGTGACATTGTGCTTTAGCTTGTCCTACCCGAAATCGTGTACCACCATCGTCCCGTGCCGCGCCGCCAGCCCAATCACCTCCCGGAAGAACCCCACCTCCACGCACTGCGTGGTCGGGTTGTGCCCCGTGGCGCATGCTTCAGCTTGCGACGGCCGGGATCCCGGCAAAGGCCTTTCGCCACCATCTCCGCCCGCCCCTCCGCCATCACTACCCCATACTGATGAATGGGATAGCACGGATTGGGCGATACCACCACGTCCCCCGGCCCGATCACCGCAAACAGCAGGTGCGCCAGCGCATCCTTGGCCCCAATCGTCACGATGGCCCCGCCCTCTGCATGCAGCTCCACCCCGTAGTGCGCCTGGTACCGCTTGACGATCTCCTCCCGCAGCCGCGGTATCCCCCGCGACGCCGAATACCGGTGAACACTCCCGCGCGCTTCAATGGGGCCGCGACCATTTGGTCGCGGAAATACCCTTCAGCGGCAGCCTGCCTATCCGCGACCTCTCCCCGCAGCAACCCACCCGGATCGCCAGCAAAGCCGCCCACGCGCGCTGGACCGGCCAACCCTGTTGCGATCCCGCTACGTCAAGCATGCTATGCTGTGGACGTGAAGCAGACCGCGTCTCGAAAGCACGGCAACGCTTCTCTGGCCTTAGCAACTCACCCCCTGGTCAGGCTGCGCTCGATCACCGTCAAACTCGAGTGGGACCCGGAAACTGCCAACTGGATGAGCTTCATTCCGGAGCTAAACAACATCAGCACTTTCGGGAAAACTCAAGAAGAAGCCCTGGAGCACACTCGAGACCTGCTCCGCGGGTATCTCGAAACCTGTGAAGCCCACGGTTTCCATCTTCCCCTGACCCAAAAGCAAATCCACGAGATTCGGACACCGCTGCGCTAATTGAACCGGATCGGCAGCACTCACTATCAGATGGTCAAGCCCGCCCATCCCAGGCCGGTTCCCGTTCCCGTCCATGCCGCCGAAACACTTCCCACCGGCACCTTCCGGTCCATCCTGCGACAAGCCGGCCTCACCCCCAAACAGTTCTTCCGGGCTTACTGGAACCTGTAGCCGGCGCACAGGACTCTACCGTCCTGGCCGCTATCAATGATACATCCAACCGCCTCCATGGGAGCCGTTTCTCTCATTTTTTCCATCCCGAGCGACTCCAGCGGCCCAGGAAGGGGCTAGTTCTCTCTCCTCCGGGTACCCAGAAAACCAGGAAGCGCCTCCTTTCAAGCGTTTTCTCATACACCTCTCCGGCCCTCCGCCCCCCTTCGCCGGGTTTGCTTCCCCGCCGCACGCTATCCGCCTGGCACCGGCAACGGCGCGATCCAGCACGGTTCTCCGGCTGGAGCTATAATCGGTGTCCGGGTTGGGCAGCACATTTCACATTCAACGAGCCACATACATCTCATGCCCCGAGGAAGACGATTGGACCCCGCCGTTCTCCAGGCCGCACTTGAAGGCCTCGAATCCCAGCGCCAGCGCGTGGACCAACAGATGGCCCAGGTGCGCAGTCTGCTGCGTCCTGCGCCAAAGAAACGCGCCGTCACTGCCCAGGCACCGGCCAAGCCCCGGCCCAGACTCAGCCTGGCCGCCAGGAAGCGGATCGCGGCGGCCCAGCGCAAGCGGTGGGCGGAATTCAAGGCCAAACAGGCAGCGCAGGCGGCCAAGCGGCACCGAAAGCCCGGGAAAGCGGTCAAGTCGGCCACCGCTTAACCGCTTCTCCGTCCTTCCCAGACGGCCTTCTGCTTGCCGGCGCGGCCTCGCGGCGTGGCCGCCTACCCGGTGCAAAGTTTGGAACCGCCAGGCGGCGCCGGGCGGGTGTATACTGGCCACAAGCCGGGAGGCCAAAATGGAAATTCTGGCTAAGATCCAATTCTCCGCGGGGGAACCAGAATGAACACAGGGCACAGTCTGACGCGTATGCAGCAACGGGGCGTTCCGCCGCCTGTGATCGCTTGGCTCCTCGACTATGGGCGGGCGGAAGCTGACCATCACGGCGCTGTCGTGCACTATTTTGACAAGCAGTCGAGGAGAGCACTCGAACATGCGGCGGGCAGGAGAGTGGTCGCTCGCCTCGCCGAGTACCTCGACTGCTACGCTGTTCGCACCGCCAATGGGAAGCTGATCACCGTTGGTCATCGGCGCAGGCGATTTCATTTGAATTAGAGAGGCTACCTTGCACTCAAACCACGGGCACTCTTCGAGCAAGTTCCTCTTCTACCGGACCGCTTCCCTTCGGCCTGCACTATAGTTACTACGGCCTGCTATTGGAAGGCCTTGCGCAACGTTCTGATTCTCAAGAGCTCATGACGGATCGTCAAAATGCCACGTCTTGAAGACCTGAAACGAGGTGCCTCGGTCAAAGGCATCCTGCCGGATAGCCTCGTCACGGTGATTGACGTCAAATGGTACGGATCGGCGGCTGTCGAGCTCACCTACAAAGACCCCGCCGGCAAACCGAGCGTCGTGCTCCTGTACCGGGATCGGGAACCGACCCTGGAGGTCGTTGAAGCAGGCCGGCCGTGGAGTTTCGACGGTGACGGGAAGTTGTTTCGGCTCGTCTCCGAAGCGCACAGGATCAACCTGGCCCATCTCTTCGATCCGCTACTCGCCATCCACACGTCGATGGTCGATCCGCTGCCACATCAGATCACTGCCGTCTACGGAGAGATGCTGCCGCGGCAACCGCTTCGGTTCCTCCTGGCCGATGACCCAGGCGCCGGCAAGACGATCATGGCCGGTCTGCTCATCAAAGAACTGCTGATTCGCGGTGATCTGCACCGCTGTCTCGTCGTTTGCCCTGGCAATCTCGCCGAGCAGTGGCAGGACGAACTCTACCAGCGGTTTCAGCTTCCATTCGAAATCATGACGAATGACAAGCTGGAATCGGCACGCACCGGCAATTGGTTCTCCGAGAATCCCATGGCCATCTGCCGCCTGGATAAGCTGAGCCGTAACGAGGACGTCCAGGCGAAGCTGGCCAGCACGGACTGGGATCTCGTGGTCTGCGACGAAGCCCATAAGATGTCGGCCACGTTCTTCAGCGGTGAGATCAAGTACACGAAGCGATACCGCCTCGGTCAACTGCTTGGGCAACTCACACGTCATCTTCTGCTGATGACAGCAACGCCGCACAACGGCAAGCCTGAGGACTTCCAGCTTTTCCTCGCACTTCTGGACGGTGACCGCTTCGAGGGACGATTCCGCGATGGCGTTCACTCCACCGACGCTTCCGACCTCATGCGGCGTCTCGTCAAGGAGCAGTTACTCAAGTTCGATGGGACCCCGCTCTTTCCCGAGCGGCGCGCCTACACGGTCGAGTTACACGCTCTCCAATGCGGAAGCTGCACTGTACAAGTGCGTCACCGACTATGTTCGGGAGGAGTTCAACCGCGCCGACGCCCTCGAAAACGAAGGGCGGAAGGGAACGGTCGGATTTGCGCTGACCATTCTGCAGCGCCGCCTGGCTTCCTCCCCTGAGGCCATCTACCAGTCGCTGAAGCGTCGCCGGGAACGGCTGGAACGCCGACTTCGGGAGGTGCAGATTCTTAAGCGAGGGGCGGACATCCAAGACGATGTCTTCGCGCAACTGCCCTCCCTGACCGAGGACGACATCGAAGAACTCGAAGACGACGCGCCCGAAGCAGAAGTAGAACAAGCCGAAGAGGCCGTCGTCGATCAGGCGACAGCAGCCCAGACAATCGCCGAATTCGAAGCTGAGATCGCAATCCTCAAGAACCTCGAAGTCACTGGCTCTCAAGGTCCGCCGCAGCGGAACGGACAAGAAATGGGAGGAGTTGTCTTCCATCCTCCAGAACCACGCCGAGATGTTCGATGCCCATGGTCACCGCCGAAAGATGGTCATCTTCAGCGAGCACCGCGACACACTGAACTACCTTGCTGAGCGGCTTCGCGCCTTGCTCGGAACGCCGGAAGCCCTGGTCACCGTGCACGGCGGGATGGGCCGGGAGGAGCGCACAAAGGCACAGCAGGCCTTCAAGCAGGACAAGGACGTTCTCATCCTACTGGCCACCGACGCCGCTGGAGAAGGCATCAACCTGCAGCGTGCCCATCTGATGGTCAACTACGATCTGCCGTGGAACCCGAACCGCCTGGAGCAGCGCTTCGGCCGCATCCACCGCATCGGTCAGACGGAAGTCTGCCATCTCTGGAATCTACTGGCGGAAGAGACTCGCGAAGGTGACGTGTACAAGCGCCTGCTCGAAAAGATCGAGCAGGAGCGGGAAGCGCTGGGCGGTGGCGTCTTCGACATTCTGGGTCAGCTCTTCCGCGAGACGCGGCTGCGTGACTTGCTCATCGAAGCCATCCGGTACGGCGATTCGCCGGAAGTCAAGGCGAAGCTCTACCAGACGGTAGACAACCTGACCGATCGCAAACGCTGCCAGGAACTTCTCGAAGAGCGGGCGCTCGCCAAGGACAGCATGGATGCCTCCCAGGTCCAGAAGATCCGGGAGGAGATGGAACGCGCCGAAGCGCGTCGCCTGCAACCGCACTTCATCGAGTCGTTCTTCCTGGAGGCCTTCCGCCTGCTTGGCGGCTCCATCAAAGAACGTGAAACGAGGCGCTACGAAATCACTCATGTGCCCGCGCTGATCCGCCAGCGAGACCGTCTGATCGGCACTGGCGAGCCAGTCCTGGGCAAGTATGAGCGGATCACCTTCGAAAAATCGCTTTGCGCTGTTCCCGGCCAGCCGCTTGCCACCTTCGTCTGTCCGGGCCAGCCTCTCCTCGGCGCGACTATCGACCTTATCCTGGAGCGCAATCGAGACCTGTTGAAACGCGGCACGCTCCTGGTGGATCCTGACGATCCTGGTGAAGCAGTCCGCGCGCTGTTCTATTTGGAGCACACCATCCAGGACGGCCGGACCGACAAAGCCGGCAACCATCGCGTTGTCTCCCGGCAACTGCAGTTTGTTGAGACAGACGCCGGCGGCGCCACCAGGAACGCCGGGTACGCGCCTTATCTGGACTATCGGGCCGCGACGCCAGAAGAACAGACCTCTCTGGCGGCCGCACTGGAATCGCAAACTTGGCTCAAGGGCGACCTTGAGTCGGTGGTTGTGGGCCACGCGATTGCCAATCTCGTTCCGATACACCTCCAGGAAGTTCGACAGCGGCGCGAAGACTTGGTGACGAGAACCATGGCCGCCGTCAAAGACCGGCTGACCAAGGAAATCAACTACTGGGACCACCGCGCCAACCAACTGAAGGATCAGGAACTAGCAGGCAGGATCAACGCCAAGATCAATTCCGGAAAGGCACGCCAGCGGGCGGATGAACTGCAGGCCCGCCTTCAGAGCCGGATGGTGGAACTCGAACTGGAACGGCAGATCTCTCCTCTGCCGCCAGTCGCCATCGGCGGTTCCCTTGTCGTCCCGGCAGGGCTGCTCAAGAAGCTGCAATTGCCCTCCTCTCAGTCACCTACTGCTGCTGACGACGCTGCGACCGCGGAGAACCGGAAGAAGATGGAACTCCTTGCCATGCAGATGGTGATGGATGCTGAGACGCGTTTGGGCTATGAGCCACGTGACGTGAGCGGCGACAAGTGTGGATATGACATCGAGTCCAGGATTCCCGGCACAGGAAAGCTGCGTTTCATTGAAGTGAAGGGCCGTTTTGCGGAGGCGAAGACCATAACCGTAACCCGAAACGAAATCCTCACGGCGCTCAACAAGCCGGACGACTTCATTTTGGCCATTGGCCAGGTCGAGGATGGGCAGGAGAAGCTCGTCTACATCCGCCAGCCGTTTCAGCAAGAACCGGACTTCGCGGTCGAGAGCGTCAACTACAACCTCCAGGAAATGCTCAACCGGGCGGGGGACCCGCAATGAAGAAGCAGACCCCGGAGCATCCCTGGCTCATCGAGCGCGAGGGCGAGCACCTGGAGTGCAAGGAAGCAAAGTCGCGTTTCGCTTCGGAAGACCTGGAAGCGTATTGCGCGGCGATCGCCAACGAGCGCGGCGGGCGAGTGGTTCTCGGTGTCACGGACAAGCCGCCGAGGCGAATTGTGGGCACCGCCGCCTTCCCCGCACCGGAGAAAGAGGCGTCCAGGCTTACCGACAGGCTGCGTTACATCAAGATTCGCTGCGAGGAGATTTTCACGCCATCCGGACGGGTTCTCATATTCCATGTCCCCAGCCGTCCGAAAGGCATTCTGATCGAGGTCAATGGGCGGTTCCTGATGCGGGCGGGCGACTCGCTCCGGCCGATGACGCAGGATCAGGTCCGGCGGATTGTCCTGGAGACAGAAGCCGACTTCAGTGCCGAGCCGTGCGCTGGATCCTCCATTGCCGATCTCGATCCCGCGGCGATTGGGGAGTTTCAATCGCGCTGGAGCCGCAAGGCGGGCAATGCCAGGCTGCTCGAACTCTCGCCGGAGCGCCTCCTCGCGGACACCGGACTTCTGGCAGGAGACCGGCCCGTTTACGCTGCCCTCATCCTGTTCGGCACGCCCAAGGCGCTGACCCGGCACCTCGGCCAGGCCGAGACGATCTTCGAATACCGGATGTCGGAAGCTTCCATCCGGCACGTGCAGCGCGAGGAGTTCCGCGCCGGGTTTTTCCTCTGGCATGACCGTCTCTGGGAACTCGTCAGCCTCCGCAACGAAGTGCTCTCCTACCAGGACGGCTTGTTCCGTTGGGACATACCGGCGCACGATGAGGAAACGGTCCGTGAAGCCGTCATGAACGCCGTGTCGCACCGTGACTACCGCCGGCCGGGTTCCATCATGGTCCGCCAGTGGCCAGGGCGGCTCGACATCGTCAGCCCCGGGTGCTTTCCCGAGGGAGTCACCCAAGAGACGATTCTGTTCAGCGAAGAGCCTCGCAACCGGCGGATCGCCGAGACCCTGCAACGCTCCGGCTTGATTGAACGCTCGGGGCAGGGTGCGGATCTGATATTCCGAAAGACCGTGGAGAGCGGCAAGCCGCTGCCGGACTACACTCGGTCGGACGAATCGAGGGTCTCGCTCACCTTGCGCGGCGAGATTCAAAGCCCGGAGCTGGTCCGTTTCTTCCGCCGCAGCGGACATCCGTGGGAGGGACAGCTCTGCGCGGAGGACCTGGTCATCATTGACCTTCTTCACCGCGATCAGCCGATGTGGGGCTCACTCCGCGCCCGGCTTCCGGTACTGGAGGAAAAGGGAGTAGTGGAACGCGTCGGCCGCGGGCGCGGTGTGCGGCATTTGCTGTCGCAGAAGTTCTACAGCGAACTAGGGCAGCCTGGATCGTACACACGGAAGAAGGGACTGGACCGGCAGACCAACCTGGCGTTGCTGGTGCGCCACGTTGAGGAAAACCCCGCGTCCGGCGCACGGTTGCAGGATTTGTTGGAGGTACTCAGACACCTCTCCAGGGATCAGGTCCAGGGTCTCTTGCGAGAACTGAAGGACGCTGGGCGAGTGCACCTCAGGGGTACCACCAAGGCGGGCCGTTGGTTTCCCGGCAGGGGTGGTGACGAGAGCCGATGATCTCCCCTAAAACGCAATTCCGCGCAAGAGAAACGCAATCCCATAGCGGAAGCCTTTATTTATCAGAGACATGCCTTTCGCTCAAAGCGCAAACGACGAGGTCGGGCAGATGAAGAAGAGGCGGACTGAAGTCGGCTGCCGGTGGGGGCAACCAACAAGCAGGCGGCCGCTGGTGTGCTTCTTCGCCGAATGTTTCCGACGGCGGGTCAGGCGGTGGCTAATGTGCAAAGGAGGTGATAGAAAGGTCCAGTTGCTTTCGTATCTCTTGGATTCCATTGGACACACCCATCGTCAATTGTGCATAGAAGGGCCAAAGCTAAGGCCGCAGGGCCAGTTCCGCGGGCGCTCCATGCGGAGACAGAGCCTCCGGGGCACGAGTATCACCCGCGACCTTCCCAGATTGCTCATTCGTCCGGAGGACCTGCCATGACGCTACGAGAATTCGCACTCGCCCAACAGGAGGACGGGCGCCGCGCCCTGTCGAGCCTCCTTATGGATTGCATGCGGCGTTTCCTTGCTGCTGCCAGTCTGGTCGACCTCAACGGGCCGATTGTTCAGCGCATCCGCGACGCAAAATACAGTGGCAATGTCGATCTGGCTCCGCTCTTCCCCGCCTGGGATCTAATCTGCGAGCGGTACCGTCGAGAACGATTCGACCCACAGGCAACCTTATTCAAGGAGCATGGAGCCGACGTACTCGAACGATGGGGCCAGTTCCTGCACTGGGAACTTTTCCCATCTTTGCTCCGTGAGAACGAGTTTGTGCGGAATATTCTGCGAGCCAGCGGGCTACTCCCCTGTCATTCCAAGGATGGTTCAATCTCCGCCATCTGTCACCATATTACGGAGATGAGTCTTCCGTCCGATCGCCCACCCTGGGACAACGCGGAGATTGAGTAATGCCGACCTACAAGAAAAAACTGATCGAAGTCGCGCTGCCGCTGGAGGCGATCAATAAGGAGTCGGCGCGGGAGAAGTCGATCCGGCATGGGCACCCATCGACACTGCATCTCTGGTGGGCGCGGCGACCGCTGGCGGCGTGCCGGGCCGTGCTGTTCGCTTCGCTGGTCGATGACCCGTCGAGCCATCCCGAGGAGTTCCGCGACCGAAGCCGACCAGGACAAGCGAGCGGCAACGGCTCTTCCGGTTGATCGAGAAACTTGTGCTGTGGGAGAACTCGAACAACCGTGCAGTGCTGGATGAGGCGCATGCGGAGATTTTGAAATCCACCGGCGGTAATCCGCCGCCGCCGATCTACGATCCCTTCTGTGGTGGTGGGTCGATACCCCTCGAAGCGCAGCGGCTTGGGCTGGAGGCGCACGGCAGCGACCTGAACCCGGTCGCGGTCCTCATCACGAAGGCTCTCATCGAGATCCCGCCCAAGTTCGCCGGGCAACCGCCAGTGAATCCGGCCGCGAAGAATAAGATGAGCGGGAAGGGCATGTGGACGGGCGCCCGGGGGTTAGCGGATGACGTCCGTTACTACGGCCAATGGATGCGCGACCGGGCCTTGGAGCGCATAGGGCACCTCTATCCGAAGGTGAAGCTTCCGAAGGAGCACGGCGGTGGAGAGGCAACGGTAATCGCATGGCTTTGGGCAAGAACGGTTGTCTGCCCGAATCCAGCTTGCGGCGTTCAGATGCCACTGGTGCGCTCGTTCGCACTTTCAACGAAGTCTGGCAAGCATGAATGGGTCGAGCCGGTCGTCGATCAGATACACCGGGTGATCAGATTCGAGATCAAGACCGGCGAGGGGAACGCCCCGGAGGCTACCGTCAACCGGCGGGGAGCGCGGTGCATTGCCTGTGGGACTGCGGTTCCGCTTGACCACGTTCGCTCAGAGGGGCGAGCTGGACGCATGAGTGCACAATTGATGGCGGTTGTCGCGCAAGGTCGACGGGAGAGGTTCTACCTGCCTCCGATGGCCGAACATGAGGCGATTGCTGCCTCTGCTGAGCCTTTTGGGGTCCCGGAAACCGACCTGCCCCTACAGGCTCTTGGTTTCCGGGTGCAGTTGTACGGTATGACCCATCACCGAGATCTTTTCACTCAGAGGCAGCTAGCGGCCTTAACCACCTTCAGCGACCTGGTTGGTGAGGCCTGCCGTAGACTGATCGGCGACGGAGCTTCTGAGGAGTACGCCACCGCCGTAGCCACATATCTGGGTATGGGCGTCAGTCGCCTCAGCGACATCTGCAACTCGCTTTGCATGTGGGAGAACACGAAGACGCAAGTGCGGCACTTGTTCACACGACAAGCGATTTCGATGCTTTGGGATTTCGCCGAAGCCAACGTATTCGCGGCTGCTGCGGGCGATTTTGGAGTTACCCTAGGCAACTTGGCAAAAGCAATCGAGGCTACTCCCGCCAGGGGGAAGGGTGATGCGGCCCAACTTGATGCAACTGCGCAGTTGTCGGCCGGCCGAGTCTTCTCGACAGATCCTCCTTACTACGACAACATAGGCTACGCTGATTTGTCCGACTTCTTTTACGTTTGGCTCCGACGCAGCCTCAGTTCTGTATATCCCGAGCTGTTCAGTACGCTCCTTGTGCCCAAAAAGCAGGAACTCGTTGCTGCACCGGAGCGCTTCGGTGGAGACAAGGACGCGGCTCAGAGGTTCTTTGAAGAGGGTTCCGCGCTGGCATTCGGCGCAATGCGGCGGTCGCAGCACCCTGACTTCCCCCTGACGGTCTATTACGCCTTTAAGCAAGCTGAGGATGCGGACGATGAAGATGGTGAGGCCGGGGTCGCGTCTACGGGTTGGGAAACGCATGCTCGAGGGTCTCCTGAAGGCCGGATTCCAGATCACGGCAACTTGGCCCGCTCGCAGTGAACTTAGAAATCGAATGCGTGGCCAGGGTAGCAACGCGCTTGCATCGTCCATCGTTCTTGCCTGCCGCCCGCGCCAGGACACCGCGCCGATCACAACCCGCAAGGACTTTCTCGCTTCGCTGAAGAGGGAACTGCCCCGCGCCTTGCGCAACCTGCAGAAGGGCAACATTGCTCCGGTGGATCTGGCGCAGGCGGCGATCGGTCCGGGCATGGCGGTGTTCTCCCGGTACAAGAAGGTTCTCGAAACCGACGGCTCGCCGATGCGTGTAGCGCACAGCTCTGGCGCTGATCAATCAGGGCCTCGACGAGGTCCTCTCCGAACTGGAGAGCGAGTTCGACCCCGACACACGCTGGGCGCTGGCCTGGTTTGAGCAGCACGCAGTTCGACGAGGGCCTGTACGGTGAGGCCGAAGTGCTGGCCACGGCGAAGGCGATCAGCATCTCGACCTGCGCGAGGCGGGTATGGTCCATTCCCGTGCCGGGAAAGTCCGCCTGCTGCGGCGCGAAGAATTGCCCGAGGATTGGGACCCGTCTCCAATTGCCGCCTAACGGTTTGGGAAGTCACGCAGCATCTGATCCGCCGCCTCGACCATAAGGGCGAGAAGGATACGGCGAATCTGAAAGCGAAGATCGGCGGGATGGCGGAGATCGCCCGCGGCCTCTCCTATCGGCTCTACACGCTGTGCGAGCGCAAGGGCTGGGCTGCAGAGGCCGGTTACTACAACAGCCTCGTGGTGGCCTGGCCCTCGATGGCGTCGGAGGCATTTGAACTGCGCTAACCTCGGGAACGGAGACCAATCGAGTCATGCAAGCCCAATTCTCCAAACAGCAAGCGATTGAAGAGATCACGCGCCGCCTGGTTGAGTTTTACAGCCCGGTCCGCATCTATCTTTTCGGTTCCGAGGCGCGGGGAGACGCCGGGCCGGAGAGCGATCTGGATTTTCTGGTCGTGGTCCCGGACGATGCGCCGGAGGACAAATTGCGTCCTGGCGCGGGGCGAAGAGCGGTCCGGGGAACCGGGTTCGCCAAGGACATCGTGCCATGGCGCAAAACCGATTTCGAGGAGCGGGCGGCTTGGGTCATGGCATCCCTGCCCGCCACCGTCGTGCGCGAAGGAAGGCTGCTCTATGAATCCCAGTGACGCCCGCGCCAGGGAAACGCGCGAATGGCTCGCGAAAGCCGCGGAGGACCTCGCCTCGGCTGGTGTCCTCATCGGTTCCAACCACTTCGCCGGAGCGCTCTTCTTTTGCCAGCAGGCGGCCGAGAAGAGCCTCAAGGCTTTCCTCACGTGGCACGAGCGCACGTTCCGGCGCACGCATGACATGGAGGAACTGGGCGAGGGCTGCCAGGCGATCGACGGCACGCTGGCTGCACTGCTCGAAGAGGCGGACGTCCTTTCGGATTACGCATGGAAACTGCGCTACCCCGGAGCGCCCTACACACCCGAACGGGAGGAAGCGGAGGCCATGTTCGGCATCGCCGGCCGTGTTTTCCGGGAAGTGCAGTCGCGGCTCCCGCTGGAAGCAAGGATTTCCGAAGATCATGGCGATAACCAATCATGAACGCGTCGGAAGCGTTTGAATTGCGGTAACCTCGGGAAACGGGGGTGGCCACGGCCATGCGAAGGCAACTCACCAAACCGGAGGCGATCGAAGAGATCAAGCTCCGTTTGATCGAGTTCTATCGGCCGGTGCGTATCTACCTCTTCGGCTCCGAGGCGCGCGGCGACACGGGGCCGGATAGCGACCTCGATTTCCTGGTGGTGGTGCCGGACGATGCCCCGGAACAGCTCCTGCGGAGCAGCGAGATCTATGCGCGCGTTTCGGGGCTCGGTTACCCGAAAGACATTATTCCCTGGCGGAGAAGCGATTTCGAGGGCCGCGCGGCCTACGTAAAGGCCTCGCTGCCCGCAATCGTGGTGCGTGAAGGAAGGCTGCTGTATGAGTCCGCGTGAGATGCTTGCCGCGGAGACGCGGGAGTGGCTGGATCGCGCCAGGGCGGACCTGCGGGCCTACAAGCCCACGGTACGCCGGCGCGGCTGCTGGAAGCGCTCACTGTCTATCTCGAATCCCAGTCCGGAAGTTGAAGGCGAGTATGGCCATCACGAATGCTGAACGAGTCGGCAAGGCTCTGGAGCTCCTGAAAGATGGATTGCGCCCGTTCGTCGAGCGTGAATTGAAGGCGAGCTATAAGAATCGCTGGCTGGAGACGGCCAAGCCGAGCTTTCCGGTGTGGCAGCAGCCGGGCAAGGACGGCGAGGGGCTGAACTGGGATAGCCAGGCCATTCTCCAGGTGATGTGCGATCTGTGGAACGACTGTTTCAAGAGGATCCTCGGACCGTCGGAGAGGAACCTGGCGCTCGAACTCCGCGACGTCCGAAACAAATGGGCGCATCAGAAGGCCTTCACCACGGACGATGCCTACCGCGCCATCGACAGCATCTCGCGTCTGCTCGGCGCCGTCGCGGCTCCGGAGGTCGAGCAGGCCGAACAGATGAAGGCGGAGATCCTCCGCGTCAAATTCGACGAGCAGATCCGCACACAGAAACGCAAGGAATCGGGCGTCGCCGTGGAAGGAAAGCCTGCGCCGGGCCTCCGCCCGTGGCGTGAGATCGTCACCCCGCACCCGGACGTCGCCTCCGGGCGCTACCAGCAGGCCGAGTTCGCCGCCGATCTTTGGCAGGTGTTCCTGAACGAGGGCTCCGACGAGTACCGAGACCCGATCGAGTTCTACCGCCGCACATTCATCACGGAGGGGATCGGGAAGCTGCTATCCAACGCCTTGCTTCGCCTGGCGGGGAAAGGTGGCGACCCGGTGGTCGAGCTGCAAACCAACTTCGGAGGCGGCAAGACGCACTCTCTGCTGGCCCTCTATCACCTCTTCTCGGGCGTGCCCGCCGGCCAGCTCCCCGGCCTCGAGACGGTCACGCAGATTGCGGGCGTCTCGCAGCCACCCAAGGTTCGGCGGGCCGTTCTGGTGGGCAACCGGATGTCACCAGCCGACACCTACAAGAAGCCGGATGGGACCGTGGTCCGGACGCTCTGGGGCGAGTTGGCGTGGCAACTGGGCGGCAAAGAGGGCTATGAGATGGTGCGCGGCTCCGACGAGAAAGCCGTCAGCCCCGGTGACAGCCTTCGGCTGCTTTTCAAGAAGTATGCTCCCTGCCTGATCCTGATCGACGAATGGGTCGCTTACGCGCGCCAGCTCTACAGCAAGTCCGATCTGCCCGGCGGCGATTTTGACGCGCACTTCACCTTCGCGCAGACGCTGAGCGAATCCGCGAAGCTGGCGGAGAAGACCCTGCTGGTGATCAGCATTCCCGCTTCGCAAAACGAGATTGGCGGCGAGGGCGGCGAGGCGGCGCTGGAGCGGCTGAAAAACGTCATCGAGCGGGTGGAAACCTCATGGCGCCCGGCGAGTGCGGAAGAGGGCTTCGAGATTGTCCGCCGCCGCCTGTTCCAGCCCATCACCGATGCGGAGTTGTTCACCGCGCGGGACACCGTGGTACGAGCGTTCGCGGATGAATACAGGAAGTACCCACAGGAGTTTCCTTCGGAGACCGGCAAGTCCGAGTACGAGCGGCGAATGAAAGCGGCGTACCCCATTCATCCCGAGTTGTTCGACCGGCTCTACAACGACTGGTCCAGCCTGGACAAGTTCCAGCGCACGCGCGGCGTGCTGCGGCTGATGTCCGCGGTGATTCACGGGCTTTGGGAGCGCGAGGATCGCGGCCTCCTGATCCTGCCGGCGAACGTGCCGGTGGACGCTCCCGCCGTGCAGAACGAGCTGACCCGCTATCTGCCGCCGACGTGGGCGCCGGTGATCGAGAAGGACATCGATGGGCCGAATTCCCTCCCGTTGCGGCTGGATCGCGAGAATCCCATGCTGGGGCGGTATTCGGCGTGCCGCCGTGTTGCGCGCACGCTCTACCTGGGTTCGGCGCCCACGCAAGAAGCTGCCAACAAGGGCTTGGAGGATCGCCAGATCAAGCTCGGCTGCGTCCAACCCGGCGAGACTTCGGGAACGTTCGGCGATGCACTGCGGAAGCTGGCCGACCAAGCCACCTACCTGTATGTGGAAGGGAGCCGCTACTGGTACTCCACGCAGCCGAGCGTGAACCGGCTGGCGGAGGAACGCGCCGAACGATTCCACCCCGAGGACCTGGTCGAGGAGATTCGGCGCCGCCTCAGCGAGGAGGCCAAGCATCGCGGGGACTTCTCGAAGGTGCACCCCTGTCCTTCCAGCTACAACGAGGTGGTTGACGAGCCCGAGGCGAAGCTGGTCGTCTTGGGACCGGACTATACGCATAGCGCGAAGGCCGCGGAAAGCCCGGCCCGCCAGGCGGCTGCGGAAATCCTCAGCCGTGGCTCGGCGGGACGAAACTGCGGGAACATGCTGGTCTTCCTCGCGGCCGACAAGACCAGATTCGCCGACCTGGACAAGGCTGTCCGCCTGTACATGGCATGGAAGACCATCGAACGCGATGAGGTGTCCTTGGATCTGACGCCCTTCCAGGCCAACCAGGTTGACCAGAAGGTGACGACTTCCAGCGACGCTGTAAAGGGGCGACTCCCGGAGACGTACTTCTGGCTTCTTGTTCCGGGGCAGAAGAAGCCGGTAGGCGGTCAGCCATTTCCAGAAGTGGAGTGGCAGGAGATCAGGCTGCAGGGGCAAGAGGGGCTTGCGGAGCGCGCATCGAAGAAGCTGAAAAACGACGGATTGTTGATCGCCAGCATGGCGGGTACGTATCTCCGCCCGGAGATCGATCAGATTCCGCTATGGCGGGGAAACCATGTTGGCGTGAAGCAGTTGGTGGATGACTTCGCCAAGTACCTGTACCTGCCCCGCGTCAAGAATGCCCAAGTGGTCCTCGACGCTATTGAGGACGGAGTTGGCCGCCTGACCTGGCTACAGGACACCTTCGCCTACGCGGACTACTACGACGCCACCGCCGACCGCTATCGCGGCCTCGAAACCGGACGCCGCCCAACGGTCCAGTTGAACGCAAACAGTGTGGTCGTGAAGCCGGAGGTCGCCGCAGCTCAGATCGAGAAGGATTCTGCCGCTGCTCCCGCCCCCACGGGAGGAGTCATCCATGGTGCCGGGGCCGCAGGCGCCGGCGAGACCGAACCTGCAAGTGTCGGCGCGGCGACAACGACGCTGGGCACACCTCCCAAGGCGCCCGTCCTCCGCCGCTTCCACGGCTCCGCCAAGATCGACGCCACCCGCCTCTCGCGCGACGTTGACCTGATCGCCACCTCGGTTGTTCAGCATCTCTCCGGGCTGCTGGATGCCAGGGTGACGGTCACGGTGGAGATCGAAGCCGAAATCCCCTCCGGCGCCCCGGACAACGTTGTTCGCACGGTGACCGAGAACTGCCGGACCCTGAAGTTCGAGAACTCGGGGTTTGAGGAGAACTGAAGGGCGCCCTCAGCCCTCCAGCACCTTCTCCCACTCCGGCTCGCTCTCTTGCGGGCGCGCGGAATGACTCTGGCCGCACCAGCGCTCCAGCGCCGCTTTCAGTTCGCGCATGTCCACCGGCTTGGGGATGTAATCCGACATCCCGGCTTCGAGGCACCTCTCCCGGTCGCCTTTCATCGCGTTGGCCGTCATGGCCACGATCGGAACCCGCCCGGGATCGCCTTCCAGCCGCCGGATCGCCTCGGTCGCCTTGAACCCGTCCATCACCGGCATCTGGCAGTCCATCAGGATCACCGAGTACCCGCCCGCGGACGCGGCGGCCACCGCCAGGCGGCCGTCTTCGACGAGCTCCACCCCGTAGCCGAGCTTCTCCACCAGCCGGCGAGCCACTTTCTGGTTGACCGCGTTGTCTTCCACGATCAGGACCTTGTGGTTTGCCGCCCGAGCCCGCACTCCGTCCGCCTCGCCCACCGCGCCCGCCAAGCTGACCAGCGAGGCCGTGGCCGGCTCGACCGGCCGCACCAGGCCGAGCAGCGCTTCCCGCAGCCGCGATCCGCGTACCGGCTTGGTGATCACCGCGTCCGCCCCAACGCTCTCCGCCGTCCGCCGCTCGCCGTGAGGAACCAGGAGCAGCAGCCAAGGCTTTCCCTCCGCCCCACGTGCGTGCCTCAACTGCTCCAGGTCCGGCGCGGACCCGTCCGCAATCGCGAGCCGGCAGGATTCCAGCATTGGCAACGCCTGCCCGGCATCCTCGGCCTCCACGGTCACCATGCCCCAGCCGCCCGCGTAGCTGGACAGCATCTTCCGCATCGCCGCATTCCGATAGACCACCAGCACCCGCGCGCCGCACAACGGCTCCGTCCCGGCTTCCTCCGCTCCGCCAGCGGCGACTCCCACCCGCACCGTAAACCGGAAGCTTGTTCCGCGCCGCACGGCGCTGCTGACCTCGACGGCGCCCTGCATCGCCTCCACCAGCTTCTTGGAAATGGCCAGGCCCAGCCCCGTCCCGCCAAACTTCCGCCGGGTGGACCCATCGCCCTGGTAGAACGGCTGGAACAGCCGGCGCACCACTTCGGGCGCCATCCCGGTACCGGTGTCGCTCACTCGCACCCGCAACTCGGCGCCGTCTCCCTCCACCGCCGCCTCCGCTTCCACGCTGATCTCGCCCTTCTCGGTGAACTTCATGGCGTTCCCGAGCAGGTTAATGAGGACCTGGCGAAACCGCCCGGGGAATCCCCGCATAGCCGCCGCGGCACGCTCTCCGCAACCGTGGTCGCCAGCTCGAGCCCCTTGGCCGCCGCCCGCTCCGCGAACAGTTCCGCCGCTTGCTCCACTTCATAGCGCGGATCGAATTCCACCGTCTCCAGCTCCAGCTTGCCCGACTCGATGCGCGAGAAATCCAGAATCTGATTGATGAGCTCCAACAGCGTCTGGCCCGAGTAACGGATGGTCTCGACGCAGTCCCTCTGCTCCCGGCTGAGCTCGGTCTGCTCCAGCAGCGTGAGCATTCCAAGGACTCCGTTCATCGGCGTGCGGATCTCGTGGCTCATGCTGGCCAAGAACTCGCTCTTGGCCGCATTCGACATCGCCGCCTGCGCCGCCATCTCGTTAGCCCACACGGTGGTCTGCTCCAGGACCGTGTTGACGGCGGCCAGCTCGCTGGCCATCTGCTCGGCGCGCTCCTTGGCCCGGCTCAGCTCCGCCTCCCGCTGTAGGCGGCACCGCCGGGAACGCCGCAGCCTGACTGTCAGCACCGTGCCGGCGATCAGCACCGCGGCTCCGTAAACGACGGGCATCATCACGGGCATGGCTCTTCCGGACGAGATCTCTCCTTCTGCTCTCATCGGCCGGAAGCGCTCTGGGCTCTAGCACTTGTTCGCGCCCGCGGAATCTGCTACGTTCGTGCTGAAATGACCGTCCCCGGAACGCTGCTCGCTTTACTGTCGCTTGCGGCTCAAGGCGCCCCGCCGGGACTGCCGGTCCCGTTTGAACAAGACGGCAAGTGGGGCTATCGGGACGTGCGCGGCGGCATCGTCATTCCGCCTCGCTTCCAGCTCGCGAAACCGTTCTCCCGCGAGGGCCTCGCGGCGGTGGTCGATGACCAAGGCTGGGCCTACATCGACGCCACGGGCAAGCTGGTGATCCGGCCCTACGTTTTCGATAACGGTCCCGACTACTTCCGAGAGAACCTGGCGCGCTTCACCGAGGCCGGCAAATTCGGCTTCTTCGACCGCCGCGGCCGGGTCGTAATCCCGCCCCGGTTCGATCATGCCGCGCCTTTTGCCAGCGGGCTCGCGGCGGTGTGCGTGGGGTGCAAGGAAGTCTCCGATGGCGAGCACCGCTTCCTCCAAGGTGGCGCCTGGGGGTTCATCGATCGGTCCGGCGCGCTGGTCATCCCCGCCCGCTTCGAGGAAGTCCGGTCATTCCTCAAAGGCAGGGCCAGGGTCAAGCGGAACGGCCGGTGGCAATCCATCGGCAAGGACGGCCTGCCGCCTCCAGGCAAGTAGCCGGATAATGCATTTATGAGGCGCTTCCTCGCATTCGACATCGAGACCGCCAAGTTGCTCCCCGAAAACGTTGACGACCTCCTGGCGCATCGCCCCCTCGGGATCGCCTGCGCCGCGGCGATCGCAAACGACCTCCCGCAGCCCCTGGTTTGGCACGGACGGGATGAATCCGGGCGTCCCTCCGGCCGGATGACCAACCAGGAGGCGGCCCAACTCGTCGCCGATCTCACCGGCCTCTCGTCACGGGGCTACACGCTCCTGACCTGGAACGGCCTCGGATTCGATCTCGACATACTCGCCGAGGAGTCGGGCGAGAGAAAGGCATGCGCCGCGCTGGCTGCCGGCCATGTCGACATGCTGTTCCACGTGGTCTGCTCGCTGGGCCATCGCATCAGCCTCCAGAAGGCCGCCGAGGGGATGCGGCTCTCCGGGAAGAAGGCCGGCGTTTCAGGAGCGGCCGCCCCGGCGATGTGGGCGGCCGGCAAGCATGAAGAAGTTCTCGAGTACTGCACGCAGGATGTGCGCCTGACTCTTCAGCTCGCCGAAGCCTGCGAGCGCGCTCACCAGTTGGCCTGGGTCACGCAGCGCGGCAGCCTCAAGCAGATGCCCCTGCGAAGCGACTGGCTCACCGTGCGCGAGGCCGGCGCGCTTCCCCTGCCTGACACCTCCTGGATGTCCGATCCGCCCTCCCGCGATCGCTACCTGCGCTGGATTCGCCAAGCCGGCGCCGCCTGACGCCAGGCGTTATACTGGTCCCGCCATGACCAATCCAGCCACTCTGATCGCCGGATTCCTCACCATCGCCTCCCTTGGCGGCTTTTCGGCTGCCCAGCCTCAGCCCGCGCCCCTGGCCGCCGCCCAGCTCAAGGACGGCGTCTACTGGGTCAAGGGCGGAAGCGGCGCCAATACGGGCTTCATCATCGGCGCGAAAGAGGTCATCGTCATCGACGCCAAGATGAGCGAAGAATCCGCCAAAGCCGATGCTCGCCGAGATTCGGAAACTGACCCCGAATCCCGTCGGAATACGTCGTTCTCACGCACAGCGATGGCGACCACGTCAACGGCCTCTCCGCGTTTCCCAAGGAGGTGACCGTCGTCGCCCACGCCAACGCCAGAAAGGACATGGAGGCCGCCTTCAAGGACCCCAAGTTCAGCGCCCTCCTCCCCTATCTCCCCAGCGAGACCCTGACCGCGGACCGCCCGCTCAACATCGACGGCGCGCGCGTGAACCTGCTCTATTTCGGCCCCGCGCACACCAGCGGCGACGTGGTTGTTTTCCTCCCGGACCAGAAGATCGCCTTCATCGGCGACCTGGCCTTCCTCGGCCGCGACCCGCTCATCCACCGCCAGAAGGGCGGCACCTCCTTCGGCCTGGTCGAGACCCTCAAGAAGATCCTGGCCCTGGACGCCGACACCTTCATCTCCGGCCACAGCGACCCGCTGACCAAAGCCGACATCCAGGGATTGCTGGCCTCCATCGAGGAGAAGCAGGCCAAGGTGAAGGCCCTGGTCCAGCAAGGCAAATCCCTGGATGAAATCAAAGCCGCGTTCGGCATCGCGGACGCACTCGGTCAGCCCGGACGCCGCTGGCCCAGCTTCATCGAGGTCGTCTACCTGGATCTCACCGAGAGGCAGACAGCGCCGAAGGGAGTGATCTTCGACCCGTTGAGGTACTGATCCGCATACCGCGCCGGAAGCGTGATCGCCAGCTCGCCGCCCTTCTGCGACCACTGCAAGTCTTCCTCCGTGCCCAGCAGCCGGATCTTGGCATCGCCCGCCGCGTTCACCGATGGGATCACGACGCTCGCATTCTTTGGCTTCCCGAAAAGGAAAACGTACAGGCTGTCACCCTTTCTGGTGAACCGTACCTCGATGCCCTCCGTGGTCTTGCCGGACGCCCTCACCCACGGTCGCGAGCCGAAAATACCCTCTCCATTTACCTTGAGCCACTGGCCCAATTCCCGCAGCCTGGCGAGCTGAAGTTCCGGAATTCTGCCGTCGGGCCGCGGGCCGATGTTCAGCAGCAGGTTCCCGTTCTTGCTGACAATATCCACCAGCAGCCGGATCAACTCGCCCGCCGCAAGCACGTGTTCCGGCCCTTCCACCTGGTTGTAGCCGAACGAGAAGCCGAGCCCCCGGCAGGCTTCCCACTTTTTCGGCGTGATCTGGTCGTACTTCGCGTACTCGGGAGTTGTGAAGTCCGAGAACGGCACGCCAAACCGGTCGTTGATCGCGCCGTCCTGGACCCTGTTCAGATACTCGGCGAAGATCGCCGGCAGGTCACCTTTCTTGGGATAGGAGATGTCGTTCCACATCAGGGCGGGCTGGTAGCGCTCGATCAGTTCTCTCCAATGCGCGTCGGCGTAGCGGGCGTACTCCTCGCTTTGCGGCGTCAGCTTCCGGAGGTCCTCCCCGGTCCGGATGGGGCCATTCAGGAAGCTCCAATCCAGGCCGCCCGAATAGTACAGGCCCATTTTGAGACCTTGCGCCCGCACCGCTCGGGTAAGTTCTCCCACCAGGTCGCGCGCCGCGCCCTGCCGGTCCGCCGGCCGGTGGGGGTTCCTGACGCGGCTGGGCCAAAGCGCGAACCCGTCGTGGTGCTTCGTAGTGAGCACCACGTACCGCGCTCCGGTCTCCTTGAAGATCCTCGCCCATGCCTCCGGATTCCATTTCCGGATCTCGCGGTTGAACGCCGGGGCGAAGTCGAGATAGGAAAAACCCGCGCCGTAAGTCGCGACGTGATGCTTCCAGGTCGGCGAATCCTGGATTTGCATGGTATTCATGTACCATTCCGCGTACGGATTCAGCTTGAACCACCGGCCCGGATCCACTTTGCCGAGTTCGCCCGTCGGCGGCGCCCACGCCGGCACCGAGTACAAGCCCCAATGGATGAAGATGCCCAGCTTCGCATCCTCAAACCACGCCGGAACCCGATGCGCCCCGACCGATTCCCACGTCGCCCGATAAACCTGGCCCGCGCACGCCGACGCGGCCAGCACAGCAGTCAACAGAGCGCAATTCCGTTTCCCGAGCATGCAGCAGTCATATCACATCGGGAGGCGACAGGTGAACCGGCGGATCTTAGTGTCCCGTCCCGCGTAACTGTTGACAACTCCCTTACGGTCGTTGCTCGGTAATTGCCTGCAAACACGGTGGATTTGTACTG
>CAVRZY010000292.1:0-17598 GCA_963725415.1 uncultured Acidobacteriota bacterium
CGGATATGTGAGCGCGGAATTCCGATTTAGTCGGTCGACCTTGCCTTCGGGCGTGCAAGCTGTCAGCGGGGTTCCTGCTGGGAGCCCTCACGGCGCTCTTTAGCGGCCTTCAGCAAGCCCACAAACAACGGATGCGGCTTCATCGGCCGCGATAGCGTAACTCCGGGCCAAACTGGCTGCCGACCATGTAGGGGTGGTCTGCCAGCTCTGCGATCTCAACCAGCTTGCCGTCCGGCGAAACGCCGGAAAGCACCATTCCCGCTCTCTCAAACTCGGAGCGGTAGGCGTTATTGAACTCAAACCGATGACGGTGGCGTTCCTCAACCTGTGGCACTCGGGCTGCTGCCGCCTTCGTGCCCTGCTGCAGCACGCAGGGATACAGACCGAGCCGCATCGTTCCTCCCATGTCGCTGATCGCGGTCTGCTGCTCGATCATCAGGTCAATTACCGGAGCCGACGTGCTCGGGTCGAACTCCGTGGAATTGGCATCTTCATGGTCCAGCACGTGCCGGGCAAATTCCACGCTCATCACTTGCATGCCCAGGCACCCCGATGAATACCGTCTCCATCTTCAGCCGCCGGGCCACCGCCAGGAACTTCTGCGCCGGCCACGTCTTGTCCCGCGCCGACGCCACCGGATGCATCACCACCAGGGCTTCGCTACCCCCTCCCCCCGCGTACAGCCTCGCCCTGGGGATCTCCATGCGCTCCGCGCCCAGGTAAAACATGGCCGAGGCCAGGTGTTCTGCCGTGTGCACCTTCCTCGCCACCCCCAGGATCTCCTGCGCCCTGGGGATCCGCACGTTGTATACCCAGGCATGCCGGAAGTGCCCGAAACCCGCCCGGATCGGCGCCCCCGACAGCGCCGTCAGCGCCACGCTCCGCGTCCCCCCGTGCAGATTCAAACAGAGCTGCGGCCGCCACCGCCTCAGCGCCCCTAGCCGCGGCGCCAGCAACGCGTCCACCTCCGGGTTGCCCTCAAAGACCGCGGCGTAGGTCTCCTCGACCACTACGCCCACTTCCAGGTCCGCCCGGCTCCTCTTCAGGATCTCCAGTGCCGGCGTCGTCAGCACACAGTCCCCCAGCGACCGCAGCCGCACCACCGCCACCCGCGCGCCTCGCGGAAGCCGCTGAAGGATCTCGTCCATCCCGGGACCGGCCTACTCCTCGATCTTCGCCTCGTCCACCAGCATCACCGGAATATCGTCGCGGATCGGATACACCCGCTTGCACTCCACGCACTTCAACCCGCTCTGATCTTCCTTCAACTCCACCGGCGCCTTGCACAGCGGACACACCAGGATCTCCAGCAAATCTTTGCTTATCGCCATAGCCGGCTTCCCAGTGTACCAGAGTAAGGCAGGCCCCTGGCCTGACAGAGCAGGCAGACCCAGGCCGCGCAGCGTCTTCCCCGGTCAGTTTCGTGACAGCACCCTTACCCGGAGCCACCTCCGCCCCAACTTTTTATCTCCCCCCTTTTCAACAAGCTAGCGGCTAGCCGCTGGCGGCTTCCTCTACTTCCACCACTCCCTTGCCCCACACCGTCTGCCGCCCTACGCCGACCCACTTGGCCGCCTGCAAGTAGGGCAGGAACTCCCCCAGCGGCCCCTCGTACTGCGCCTCCCCCACAAAGCCCCCGATCGGATGCCGCTCGCCGGTCTTGGCCGACCGCCGCTCGGCGTCGGAAAACCGCAACTGGCAGCGCGTCATCTTCACCGCCGCGGCCCGCTCGCCCAGGGCCTTGAAATCGATCTCCAGCGGACCCGCGCCGTACAGCGCCCGCAGCGTGCTCAGCCGGTCGCGTATCCTTCCCAACAGGATTGGGAACTCCGGCCGCGTCGCCAGCAACTGCCCGTGCTTGAGTTCGGTCGGCGTCACAAACCGCACCACCACCTTCGACACTGCCTCGACCTGCGGCTCCAGATGCAGCAAGATCGGCGCCCCCAGCTCCGTCATCAAGAAGGTCTGCCCGTCGTGCACCCGCCCCTGCGGACTCCCCTGCGCGTTCAACTGGTCCACCCAGGCCAGCTCCGCGCGCCCGCGCCGCGGCCCCAGCCCGTCGCGCGCCAACTGCGCGAAGGCCAGCACGAAATACACGATGGCCGGGTCCTTCAGATCGAACAGGTGCACGTCGAAGTGGAACGGCTGCCCCGGCTCGATGGTCTGCCCGTCCAAGTGCGCCGCCCGGAACACGAAGGGGCGCGGCCAGTCCGCCAGCCCGCTCGGCCCCGCACCTAGTGCCGCCGGCTCGAATATCCGCGCGTACGGGCACGTCGCCCGCAGCTCGCACTGCCGCGCATCATGGCACCCGGGGATGCACGCCAGCTTCCGGAAGATCGTCCCGAACGCCCCGCGTACTACATTCCCCGATTTCCCCGGTGGAAAATAGACCGACTCCCGCGCCGTGAAATGGAACCGGAACGCCAGCAGCTCAAATTCAACCGCAGCCACTTCTTCACTCATCACCGGACTTCCGTCTCCTGACTTTTGCCTTTTGCCTTCTGACTCAATCCCCCGCCGAACTGCGGGAACGGAGTCAGCACCAACGCGCCGGCTTCCGACAGGTCCGTCACCGACCGCGCCGGCGTCCCCTGCACCCGCGTCCCGATGGCCGAGGCCAGCGCCGCCACCGAGGGCACCGCTGCCCCGGTCGGATCCTGAACTACCCCCAGCAGGCGGGAGGTAGTGCCTGGCCCGGAGATCCCGAATGCGCACACCAGCGACAGTGCCAGTGTTCCAGGGATTCTCCGCATACGCGGGATACTACCACACCTGGGTAGGACAGGCGGGTACCCTCTGGGTGGGCCTGTCGCCAGCGCATGGGGAGATCGCGTAGGATACGAAAGTCGGGAGAGCGCTCCCGATGGCCTGCTTGGAGGACGAAATGCGATCTACTGAGCTCGGTACGCTGATTCTCATTCTGGCCGGTCTACCGGCCATTGCGGCAGCGCAGGGCAAGCCCCGCGCGCGTGACCTGGGTGTGCCTTTCGACGGCCCCACGGGCCCCTGGAACGCGATCACCGACGTCAAAGGGGTGGAGGTCGGACACACGACTCTCATTGCCGGAGAGGGCGTGCGCACCGGGGTGACCGCGGTCCTGCCGCGCGGCAAGCGATCCAATGACGCGGTCTTCGCCGGCTGGTTCTCCCAGAACGGCGATGGCGAGATGACTGGGACCGCCTGGGTGGAGGAGTCCGGTTTCCTGGACGGCCCGATCATGATCACCAACACGCACAGCGTGGGCGTGGTACGGGACGCGGTGATCGCCTGGCAGGTCAAGACCGGCCTGAAGCCGAAAACCAACACCTACGGCGCTGCCTTCTTCTCACTTCCGGTAGTGGCCGAAACGTACGACGGACGTCTCAACGACGTGAACGGGTTCCATGTCAAGCCGGAGCACGCATTCCAAGCGCTGGAGGGCGCGCGGTCCGGGCCGGTCAGGGAGGGCAACCAGGGCGGCGGCACCGGGATGGTCTGCTACGGATTCAAGGGCGGGATCGGCACGGCCTCGCGAAAGCTGGACGAGGCCTCCGGCGGGTACACGGTGGGGGTCCTGGTGCAATGCAACTGCGGAGCGCGGAACCAACTGGTGGTCGCCGGGGTGCCGGTGGGCCGCGAACTGCCGGCTGGGCTGGAGCGGTCCGGTGATGGAGCGCGGAGGGAGGCGGAGGTGGGGTCGATCATCATCGTGATTGCCACCGACGCCCCGCTGCTGCCGCAGCAGTTGAAGCGCCTGGCGCGCCGCGCCACCATGGGGCTGGCGCGCACCGGGTCTACCTCCGGCAACAGTTCCGGCGATATCTTCATCGCGTTCTCGACCGCCAACCCCGATGCGGCCCGGCCATCCGGAGTCGCCGATCTGAAAATGCTTCCCAACAACGAGATGAACGGCCTGTTCACGGCCACTGTGGAGGCCACCGAGGAAGCCATTGTCAATGCCATGGTGGCTGCCGAGACCATGACCGGAGCGGGCGGGCTGACAGTGGAGGCTCTCCCGCACAGCGGCCTGCGGCAGGCGCTGAAAAAATACGCCCGCCTCAAGTGAGGGCGCGCGACCTGCGGTAGGATACTAAAGGCGGGAGAGCGGTCGTGCAGAGAGGGCGGAACAATTACGTGCTGATTGTTTTCGATAGTTGTCGCTACGATTCGTTCATGCGGGCGCGGCCTCGGGTGATGAAGAAGCTGGGGCGGGTGGAGCGGCGCTGGTCGTACTGCTCGTGGACATCGCCGTCGCATTTCAATTTGCTGATGGGGCTGCTGCCGCACGCAAGTCCGAAGCACGTTTATGCTTCCGAGTACTATACGAAGGAGTTCTTCAAATACAACCAGCGGCTGGGGTCGCGGGGCATCGAGTTCAAGTCGCTGGTGCCGAAGCTGTATCTGCCGGTGTTTCTGAAGGAGAGCCTGGGGTATGCGACGCACGCGATGGTCTCGCTGCCGGTTCTGAATCCGCAGACCATTTTGAACCAGGGCTTCGACAGCTACAAGCTGATGCCGGCGCACAACGACATGCGGGCGATGGTCCGCGAGATGAAGTTCTCCGAAGAGCGCCCTTCGTTTTACCTGCTGAATATCGGCGAAACCCACTACCCGTATGCGCTGCCGGAGGAGCCGCCTGAGGAATGGCCCCGGATCAGCGGGGTGCATGGCGTGTTTAAGCACCTGGACGAACACGTAGTCGGCGGCAAGCTGGTCACGCGCGGCCAGAAGATGTTCGACCAGCCCAAACTTGATCTGCTTCGAAAGAGGCAGATCCAAGCCGTGCGCTATCTCGACACGGTGGTTGAAGAACTGTTCGATATCGTCCCGAAGAACACCTATATCACGATCACCTCCGATCACGGCGAGCTGTTCGGGGAGGAGGGATATTTCGGGCACGGGCCGATCCAGCACGACAAGGTCTTCGAAGTCTTTCTGGTCGAGGGGAAGCTTCGATGATGTACCCCCTGGCCTATGTCGGACCGGGCGCGGGTTTTGCCTTTCTCGGTTCGTTTCTTGGGATTGTCATCGCCGTTTTTTTGAGCGGCATTTCGCTGCTTATCTGGCCGTTTCGAGTGACCTGGCGGTTTCTGATCGGCATTCGCGGACGAAGAAAGGCAAAAGTCAGGAAGCTGATCTTCCTGGGGCTGGATGGCTTGGATCCCCGCCTCGCCGAGCGATTCATGGCAGAAGGCAAACTGCCGAATTTTTCCCGCTTGATGAAACAGGGCAGTTTCCGCCGGCTTCGCACCACCTTCCCGCCGCTGTCGCCGGTGGCGTGGTCCACCTTCGCGACCGGCGTGAACCCTGGGCGGCATAACATCTTCGATTACCTCAACCGCAATTTGAAGTCTTATCTGCCGGAGCTGTCTTCATCGAAGGTGCGAGGCCCGCGGAAATTCTGGAAGATCGGGCGGTACCGGATTCCGCTGGATCGTCCGTACGCCGAGCTACGGAGAAAGAGCCAGCCGTTTTGGAAGATACTCGGAGAGCACCACGTCGGCTGCACGATCCTTCGAGTCCCGATTACGTTTCCGCCGGAAAAGTTCAAGGGCAGACTGCTTTCGGCTATGTGCACTCCGGACTTGAGGGGCACGCAGGGTAGCTTCTCGCATTTCACAACGCGCCGTGAAAGCGCCGAATATACGGGCGGGAGTCTGTTCCCGCTCAAGCGCGTGGGCCAGAGCCTGGAGAGCTGGATCGAAGGGCCGGATAACCTGTTTGTCGAGGAGGGCGGTCCGCTGCGCATCCGGTTTCGGGTGACGCCCCCTCAGAACGGGGACGGCGCAAAGCTCCGGATCCAGGGGAAAACCTATAAGCTGAAGCCCGGCGAGTACAGCCCCTGGATCAGCCTGACGTTCCGGACTCCGCTGGGGATGAAGGCCAACGGCATCGCGCGCTTTCTGATCACGGAAACCGAGCCGGAGTTCTCGATGTACGTCACCCCGATCAATATCGACCCGCAGAAGCCGGCGCTGCCGATCAGCCATCCTTCCTACTACGCGATCTACCTGGCCAAGCTCCTGGGCTCATTCGCGACGCTGGGGATGGCGGAAGACACCTGGGCGCTCAACGAGGGGGTGATCGACGAAAAGGCTTTTCTGGAGCAGACCTATCTGACTCACGCCGAGCGCGAGAGCATGTTTCTGAACGCGCTCGAGCGCACCCGGCGGGGCGTGGTGGCGTGCGTGTTCGATGCCACCGATCGCGTGCAGCACATGTTCTACCGCCAGGGGTTCGATGGCGCCATCGAGGAGCTGTATCGCCGCGCGGACGCCCTGCTCGGAAAGACGCTCTCATACGTGGATGACCAGACCGTCTTGATCGTTCTTTCGGACCACGGATTCAGCTCGTTCCGCCGGGGCGTGAACCTGAACACGTGGCTTCATCAGAATGGGTACCTGGCGCTGGCAGACGGCGCTTTCGAGAGCGGTCCATACTTCCAGGGCGTGGATTGGAGCCGCACCAGGGCTTACGCGCTCGGGCTCAGCGGCGCCTATCTCAATCTGAAGGGAAGGGAGTCGGCGGGAGTCGTCGAGCCAGGTGCGGAGGCGGCCGCCTTGGAAAAGGAATTAGTCGGGAAGCTGTCGCAATTGCGCGATGAGGAACTGGGCCAGACGGCGATCCGGCAGGTCTACGCGACCAAGTCGCTATACACGGGTCCGTATCTGGAAGCGGCGCCCGACCTGATCATCGGCTACAACGAGGGGTACCGCGCGGCTTGGGATGCGGCCACTGGCAAGGTGGGTCTTAAGGTATTCGAGGACAACCTCAAGGCCTGGAGCGGAGACCACTCGATCGATCCGCCGCTGGTGCCCGGCGTGCTGTTCTCGAATCGCAGAATCGATTCGGAAGATCCCGGGATCGAGGACCTGGCGCCGACCGCGCTGGAGCTGTTTGGCATCGAGCAGCCGGAATGGATGGAGGGGAAACCGGTATTCCGGTTGACATGAGAAGCGGTGAGAAAATCGGCTGGGCAGGGAAAACACAGACAAGAATGTCTGTGCCACAGGTGGCACGTGAGAAGTCTCGTTTGGTTGCGGGCTGGGTTTTGGCAGCGGCGGTTCTGGGGGGTTGGGGGTGTGGCCGGGCGGAGCTGCGCTCCAATTCCAAAAAGGTCATCGTGCTGGGCATCGACGGGATGGACCCAGGCTTCGTGGAGCGGCACTGGCCGGCCCTGCCCCATCTCGACCGGCTGCGCCGCCAAGGCGATTTCAAGCGCCTGGGCACCACCATCCCGCCGCAAAGCCCGGTGGCCTGGTCCACGTTTATCACGGGGCAGGATCCCGGCGGGCACGGCATCTTCGACTTCGTTCACCGCGACCCGGCCACGATGAGCCTGATTTCCGCGATGGGCGACACCATCGAATCCAAACGTACCCTGTCGCTGGGACCGTACGCGCTGCCGCTTTCCTCAGGAGAAGTACGGTCCTTTCGCCGGGGAAAGGCGTTCTGGCAGTTCCTGTCCGAACGAGGGATCCCGGCCACTATTCTGCGAATGCCCACGAACTTTCCCCCCGTTCCGTGCCGGTGCCAGGAGCTTGCCGGACTGGGCACGCCGGACATGCAGGGCACCTTCGGCACCTTTACGTTTTATACGGACGAGCCTTCGGAGGAGACCCGTCAGGTCTCGGGCGGCAGAATCGTGCGCGTGAAGGTGAGCGGGAACGACGTGGTTTTGCCGCTGGAAGGTCCCGTGAATTCGCTGCGAAAGGATCGCAGCCGCACCTCGGTGTCGCTGGTCGTGCATTTGGACCCCGGCGCGCGGGCGGCGCGCTTCGATCTGGACGACAGCCAGTTCATCCTGCGTGAAGGGGAGTGGTCGGAGTGGATTCGCGTCCGCTTTCCGCTGATCCCGGGCCTCAAGAGCGCGTCCGGAATCGTGCGCGTCTTTGCGAAGAAGCTCTCGGGGAATCTTCAGATCTACGTGTCGCCGGTCAACATCGACCCGGTCTCGCCCGAAGTCGCCATCTCCGTTCCGGGCTCCTACAGCCGCGAATTGGCGGGCGCCATCGGGCTGTTCTATACACAGGGGATCGCGGAGGACACAGCAGCTTTGCGGCAAGGAGTGTTCCAGTTGAAGGACTACTTGACTCAGAGCCGCATGGTCGCCCAGGAACAACTGGCGATGCTCCGCTATGGATTGGAACGGTTCGGCGGCGGCCTGTTTTTCCTGCACTTCTACGGCATTGACCAGAACTCGCACATCCTTTGGAGTAAGCACGAGAACGAACTGCTCGAAACCTATCGGCTTGTGGACGACGCAATCGGCTGGGTGATGGAGCGTGCCGGAGACGCCACGCTGATGGTCATGTCCGATCACGGATTCGCCGCCTTTGACCGCGCGGTCCACCTGAATACCTGGCTGATGCGGGAGGGATTTCTCACCCTGGACGATCCGGCCAGCACCGGTCCCGAGGAACTGTTCGCACACGTCGATTGGTCGAGAACACAGGCCTATGCGCTGGGCCTCAACGGGCTGTATCTGAACCTGGAGGGCCGCGAGCGCCAGGGCATTGTGAAGCCGGGGCCGGAGGCCGATCTGTTGCTGCGCGTGATGTCCCGGCGCCTTCGAGAATTCCGGGATCCCCAATCGGGCCGCCAGGCGATTTCCAACGTGTATTCGCCTCGGGAACTGTTCCACGGCGAAGCGCTCAGCCTGGCGCCGGACCTGATCATCGGGTACAGCCCGGGCTACCGCTGCTCCTGGCAGAGTGCGCTGGGCGCGGTGCCCGCTCAAACCATCGAGGACAACAAGGATGCCTGGGTTGGCGATCACTGCGCCGACGCGCACCATTTGCCCGGCGTGCTGATCGTCAACCGCCCGGTCCGGCTGGCCGACCCCCAGCTCGCCGATCTGACCGTGACGATACTGAATGAGTTTGGAGTACCGCGACCGGCGGAAATGAGAGGACGCTTGCTGTTTTAGCAGAATTGAATCATTGACGATTGAATCATTGACGATTGAGTGACTGATGATTGAGTCATTGACGATTGGTTCATTGACGATTGGATTGCGTCATTCGAGCGCGCCTCCGGCAATCGTCAATGAGAAAATCGTCAATCGTCAATTGTTGTCTCTGTGGTGAGGACTCGGAGTGCAGATTATGGCGAAATCGATCAAGGTGGGTAAGGAGCTTTGGGCGAGGATCGAGCGGGCCGCGAAAGCAGGCGGCTACAGCTCTCCGCAGGAGTTTGCCGAGCATGTGCTAGACAAGTACGTGCCCAAGTCTGACGACACGGATTCCAAGGAAGAGATCCTGAAAAAGCTCAAAGGCCTGGGCTACACGGTATGACTTCAGCGCTGTGGACGCTCGCGCCGGCAAGTGTGCTGGTGGGCGCCCTGGCGATGTGGACGCTTCGATGCGTTACCGATCGGGAGGCTCTCCGCCGGGCGACCAACCGCATTCAGGCGCATCTTCTGGAGTTCTGGCTGTTCGTGGACGAGCCGTCGCTGGTCTGGAAGTCATGGAAGGGTCTGCTTGCCGCGAACGCCCGGTTCGTGCGCCTGCTGCTGGTTCCCCTGGTTATCCTCTCGATCCCCATGGCGCCGCTGTTTTTCTGTCTGGATGCGTTCTATGGAAGCGCGCCTCTGCGGGTGGGTGAGCCGGCCCTCGTCACCGTCGCGATCAACCAGCCTTTGGAGCGGCTCTCCCCGCCTCCGGTCTTGAAGGCTCCCGCCGGGATGGTGGTCGAGAGCCCGCCGGTGCGTGTGTTCAGCCAGCGCCAGATGAGTTGGCGCATCCGGCCCCAGCGCCCGCTCTCGGGGGAGTTGCAGTGGGTGCTGGCCGGAAGGGAGGTTCAGAAGAGCGTCGAAGCCGGCCAGGGCCGCCGCTACCTCTCGCGGAAGCGTACCCGCTCCCTGCTGGAACTGGTTCGTTACCCCACCGAGGCGCCGCTGGAGGCGGGGCTGGTGGACTGGATCGAAGTATCGTACCCTTCCGCGACCGTGCCGTTTCTCGGCCTGGAAGCCCACTGGTCCATCTGGTTCATCGCATTTTCTCTGCTGGGCGCGGTCGTGTCGCCGAGGCGGGCGTAGGATGGGCGCGCGACATGAAAGTGGCGACGTTGGAGTCAACCGAGTGTCTGTCGTGGCGCAAGCACTCTTGCTTCGAGCGCCGAGAGTCGTCTCGGCGCATGTGTCGAGACGAGTCTCGACACGGCAGCCTGAAGGCCGCGCCACGTCTGCGTTGAACCGGCGAGCAAAACGGTGTATACCTGGTCTGTTCGGGGTCGCGAGATGGAAGTGCTGCTTGTGAAATGCCGTTGCGCCATGCCGGACACACTGATCGGCTGGCTGTGTGTGGCGGGGCTGCTGGTGCTGGGATCCTGTCAGTCGTCCAGCCAGAAGAGCGTCCCGGTAAGCGAAGGCGTTGCACCCCCGCGCCGGCTGAACTTGGTTCTGGTGACGATCGATACACTGCGTCCGGACCGGCTGGGATGCTACGGCTACTCGAAGATCGAGACTCCGAACCTGGACAAGCTGGCACAAAGGGGCGTGTTGTTTGAAAACGCCGTCTGCCAGGCGCCGCTCACCGCCCCCTCGCACGCCAGCATGATGACAGGCCTCAACCCGACGGCGCACAAGGTGCGAAATACCGGCGGCTTCGTGTTGGCGGGTTTTGAGACGCTGGCGACGCTGCTCGAACGGCGGGGGTTTGATACCGCTGCGTTCGTCGGCTCCTCGGTGCTCAAGAAGCGCTTTGGGTTGGGCCAGGGCTTCGCCGTCTACGACGACGAGATGCCGGCCTCGGACGCGACCGGGGGCGGGGAAGCGGAACGGCGCGCTGGCGAGGTGGTGGACCGCGCGGTGCGGTGGCTTTCGGGTCAGGCAGGAAAGCCGTTCTTCCTGTGGGTGCACGTCTGGGACCCCCATTTGCCGTACGATCCGCCGCCGCCCTTTAGCGAGAAATACAAGGGCCGTCTGTACGACGGCGAAGTGGCGTACACCGATCGGGAACTCGGCCGCTTGTTCGAAGCGGTGGCGAGGAAGTCGCCGGATACCCTGACCGCGGTGCTGTCCGACCACGGCGAGGCGTTTTCCGAACACGGCGAATACTCGCACGGAGTCTTCATCTACGACACCACGCTGCGCATCGCCTTCCTCATGGCCGGGCCGGGTGTGCCGGCGGGGCTGCGGGTGAAGCCGCAGGCGCGTACCATCGACCTGCTCCCCACGGTGCTGGAGCTGATGGGGCTTCCGGCGCCGCAAGGGGTGCAGGGGACCAGCCTCGTGCCGGCGTTCCACGGGAAGGGCTTGCCCGCCACGTACTCCTACACGGAAACCCTGTTCCCGAAGCTCAACATGGGCTGGGCCGAGTTGCGTGGTGTGCGCACCAACCGCTGGAAGTATATCCGCGCGCCCAAGCCCGAACTCTATGACCTGGCGCAGGACTCCGGCGAAACTACCAACGTGATCGCCGCCCATCCGGCCGAAGTGCGGGAATTGGAGGCGCAGTTGAACGCGGCCGGCGGGGCGAACGAGAAGGTGCGCACGGTGGCTTCGGACCCGAAAACCATGCGGCAGTTGAAGTCGCTGGGCTACCTGGGCGGAGCGTCGCAGCAGGAGTTCGTGTTGACGGGCAAGGGCACCGATCCCAAGGACCGCACCGAAGTGCTGCGCCTTTTGCACTTTGCGATGCAGACGGACGGCAGCGTGCCGGTGCCCCGGCAGATTTCCATGCTGCGGCAGGCGGTAGCGCTGGACCCCGCCAATGCGTCGCTCTACTCGCACCTGGGCGATCTATATAGCCGGGCGGGCCGCCCGGACGACGCCTTCAAACTGTACCAGGACGCGGTTAAGAAGGGGATCCGCACGGCGTGGCTCTATTCGCGCCTTGGTCAGATGTACCTGCGGCGGGGAAACCCACAGGAAGCCATCGCCCACTTCGAGTCGGCCGCGACGATGAATCCCCACGATTACGACAGCCTGGAGAACCTGGCGGTGGCCTATAAACAAACCGGGCGGATCGACGACGCCGAAGCCATGCTGAAGCTGATCCTGCAATCGGGCGAGGAATACGCGCCGGCGTACAACGAGTTGGGCATGATCTGCTATCAGAAGGGCGACCGCGCGGCCGCGCAGGGGTACTTCGAGAAGGCGGCCCGGCTCGACCCCATGTATCACCTGAATCTGGCGCGGCTGTACAAGATGGCGGGGGAGAACGCCAAGGCGCGTACGTCGTTTGAGGCGTTTCTGGCGGCCAAGGGCTCGGCGCCCGAGTTCCAGGCCGTAGTGCCGCAGGTGAGGCAGGAGTTAGAGGCGGTCAAATAAGAAACCCGGGACCATCGGTCTACCGGCGGTCCCGGGTGGGTCTAACTTACCAGTCTGGCAAAACTCTACCAGGTCATTCGCATGGACAACTGCAGGACACGCGCGCTGTTCTGGCTGCCGTAATTGCTGGCCACGCCGCTACCTCCTGCTGAAGCGACGTCGCCCGGGTGGTTGAACGTATTGAAGGTGTCGCACTGCACGCGTAGCTTGGCCCGCTCCGCGATGGAGAACGCCTTGAAGAGCGCGGTGTCGAAGTTCCAATTGCCGGCGCCCAGGATGGCGGCGCCGTTCCACGGGTGGACCGGCGAGTACATTTGGTCGTTGGCGGTGCCGCTGTAGTTGAAGCGGACGGGCGCCGACTGATTGGTGACGGGCAGCCAGATGTAGCTGTTGCCGTAGTTGTTGAAGTTCGGGTCGTTGGCCGCGGTGCGGCTGCGGTAGTCGGCCGGGTAGGGCCACAAGGGCGCAGTGGCGGGCTTGTAGTTGGAGGGGATGCCCATGTAGCCGTTGGGTTTTCCGTTCGCATCGACGCTGTTGATCAGGTAAGCGGGAATGTACCCGTTCCACATCAGGAAGGCATTCCGGCACACGCCGCTGGTGCAGTCCTGGATCGGAATGTCGCGGCCATAGTAGTGCACCGGTTCTCCGGTGGGCCAGTTGGTGCCGGCGGGCAGCGTGATCCAGTTGTTCCGCCAGCGTCCCATGCTGGTAAGCTGCCAGCCGCCGACGAAGGCATCCAGAAACTTGTTGGCATGCCCGAGGAACTTCTTGCCTTTGCCCACGGGGACGTCCACGATCCAGTTCCAGCGGAGTTCATCATGCGGGATGTTGGTATCGCGCTTGTACATGTATGTCTTCATGTACCGATGGTGATCCGGAATCTGCTCGGCAGGCAGGAACGAACTTACCGGGGAAACCATCGAGTCGTAGTACCAGCCATGCGAGGCGGCCTTGGTGGAGTTGAAAAACTGGTACATGACCTGGAAGCCGACGCCCTTGGAGTAGCGGCGCTCCAATTCAGCCTTGATACCGTTAGCCCAGCCCCAGCCGTCCTTGCGATACTCCTGAAGGTCGGCGTAGGGCATGGTGGAAAGCGGGCGGGTCACGGTGTTGGCGGCATCGCCGGTGGGGTACGTGGTCTTCTGGGTCACCATCCAGACGTAGCTCGGCATCGGCTGGTTCGTGTCGTCGTAGGAGTCCTGGTAAGTGGACTTATTGCCCACGTACGACGCCCGCAGGACGGTATTCTGCATGATCTCCTTTTCCAGCGTCAGGTTCCAGTCGTGCACGCGGGAAGTGGGCTGGGCCACTTTGAACCAGGTGTTCCGGAAGGAGTCCGTGCCCGGGGTGATCCCCATGGGTTTATCGAAGTTCACCGCATTGGCGCTGTTCTTGCCCGCAACGATGGTCGGAGCGTTGATCAGCCCCCAGTTGTTGATGCCGTCCCCGGCGGGCGACTGGGCGCCGTCGGTGAGCTGGTAGTTCTGGTACTGGCCGAAGAAGGGCGAGTTCATGCGCATGCGGTCGTTCCACCCGTAAATGGGGATCAGCATGTAGTTGAGCGCATAACCGCCGCGGAGCACGAAGCTCTTCCTGCCGTCGAAGGCGCGGTAGGCGAACCCGAGATGCGGTCCGATATCGTGCCAGTTGTCATTGACGAGCTTCTGCGGAAGGCCGGCCTGGTCCCACGTCTCGAACTTCGCGCCGTAGCCGGTGAGAACCTTGACAAAACTCGGCGTGGTGGCGTTGATCTTGTAGAAGGTATCCAGCGTGTTGCCCAGCACGATTGCATTGTCCTTTTTGGAGAAGGCGGACATGATGTAGTACTTGTCGTTCGGGTAAGGGCTGAACTGCCAGCGGAGACCCAGGTTCACGGTCAGGCGGTTGGTGGCGCGCCAATTGTCCTGGACGTAGAACGAGTCCTCCTTCTGGCGCATGTAATACTTACCCTTGGCGACGCGGACCTCATAGTTGGCATAGCCCAAGTAGGCGGCCGCGGCCACGTGGCCGGTATAGTTCGTCATAACCCGGCTGCCTACGGTGCTGTTTACCGGATCGTAGAGGCCGGTGGTGACGGCTTGGAACGTCACGGCGCCGGCGGTGCGCTGCTGCTGGGGCATGTAGGTCAACTGGTCGTAGCGCAGGTGCATACCGTACTGGATCTCATGCTTGCCTTTGATCTTCGTCCCGTTGTCCTCCATGATGAAGTAGTTGAAGAACTGCTGGAACCAGTTGACCGGCTGGAAGTAGTTGCCTCTGCCGGTGCCCACCCCGATGTTGTTCATCACCGGGTAGCCCGGCTGGTGGTTCGGGTTGGGCAAGCCGAGCTCGTCGGTGTAGTAGCGGCTGTAATCGCCCGAGAAGGCGGTCTCCACGGTGCGGCTGGCGCTGAACATGAACTCGTTGAAGAAGGTGGGGGAGAAGGTGTGGGTCCAGTCCAGGGACATGCTCTCGTTGGGCATCGTGTTGGTCCGTGAGTTCCCGAAGCCGTCCTTGGTGGGAACGCCGGCACTGGCCGGCGCGAAAGTGCTGCGCATGGCTTTGGTGATGCGACCGTAGACCAGGTCCTTGTCGCTGAAGCGGTGGTCGAAGCGTGCGCCCCAGGTGTACTCGTTCTGCGCACTCGGGGCCGGGCCGTAATAGTTGTTGCCCAGATACCCGTTCACGCCGGCGATGTTCGGCTCCGGCAGGACGCTGTAGACGTACTTCATGAATGGGCTGAGGCGCGAGGGGTCGATGTTGTTGATCTTGCCGCCGTAGCTGAAGGGCTGGCGCAGGTAGTTCGGCCCCGGGCCGGTGGTCAGCGGGTCGTAGAGGACGGTCATCTTGCCGGCGGTGTCCACCAGGTCGGAGAAGTCGCCGTTCCTGGTTGTCATGTTCGGCACCCGGTAGTTGCCCTGGGTGCCGCTGCGTTGTTTCAGCCCTTCGTAGTTGAAGAACCAGAAGGTCTTGTTCTTGCCGTTGTAGAGCTTGGGAATCCACACCGGTCCGCCCACCGAGCCGCCGAACTCGTTGCGGACGAGCTTGGACACCACGCCGGTGAAGTTGTCGCGGGCGCGCGCCACACCGTAGAAGTTGTCGCGGTTGGTTTCAAACAAAGAACCGTGGATCTGGTTGGTGCCGCCCTTGGTGGTCATGATGACGGTGTTCGCGCGGGTGTACCTGGCGGAACTGGAGTTGACGATCACGCTGAACTCCTGGATGCTGTCCAGGCTGGGCGGGCGCGCCACCGTGCCGCCGCCGTACCGCTGGTCGGTCAGGGCCGCGCCGTCCAGCACCACGTCGAAAGTCCCCTCGCGGCTGCCATCAAAGTGCCAATTGCCGTCATTTCCGCTGGTGAAGCCGGGGACCGTCGCCAGCAGGTTCCCGACGAAGCGGCCGTTGAGGGGCAACTGCTCGATGCGGGTGCGCTCGAGGGTGTGGCTCAGGCTCGCGGTATCGGAGGTCATCATCGGAGTCGCGTCCACAACGCTGATCACCGTTTCCGTCCCGGCCGGGTGAAGCGTGATGTCAATGGTCGCCGATTGCTGCGTCTGCACGACGAGCGTGGCTTCGAACTTCTTCATCCCGGGGGATTGGGCCTCCAGCTTGTAAGGGCCGGGAGGAACCGAGGGGAAAACATAAATCCCCACTTCATTGCTCACGGTCTTGAGTTCAACCCCGGTCGCCGTGTTCGTCAGCACTACCGAGACACTGGGAATCACGGCGGTCGTCGGGTCCTGAACGGTTCCGCGAACGCTGCCGTGAACGTATTGCGGCCAGGCCGGCGCAGCCAGCAGGGCCAGCAGGAGCAGGGCAAGGACAGTCGCTTGCCATGCAGGTTTCATGAAAGGCTGTTTAGGTGCCAAGTTCCAAATCTCCTTCCCGAAGCGTTTCAAATTATATCAGTGGCGCAAGAATCATGCAAATGCCAGCAGGTGGGCGCCGTAATGCCTCAGAAGCTGTGGAAAAATGCCCCCTTCACGTCGGCTGCCGGCAACGCAGGCCGGGGGCCTGCGCCACCTCAACAACTTGCCAGGGTGGTGGGGCAGGTCCCCGACCTGCCCTGGCATTTTTTCACACCTTCCGAGGCCTTACAGCGACCATGAGGTTCCGCGCGGTCCGCGCTGGGCCTTGAATCAGCGGGCGAAAAGGTGTATAGGTTGTCGATTTGGGGTCTCAAGCTCGGAGGTCCTGGTAGAACGGTGAACTGCTGCTGTGTCTTTTTCCGCTGCCTCTTTGGCGCGGCGGCGCTGCTGGTGCTGGGCGCCTGTCAGTCCTCCAGCCAGAAGAGCGTCCCGGCAAGCGCAGGCGCTTGATTCTCCAGGCCCCCTGAACCTGGTTCTGGTGACCATCGACACCCTGCGCGCCGACCGGCTGGGTTGCTACGGCTATTCCAGAATCGAAACTCCGAACCTGGACCAGTTCGCGCAACGAGGGGTATTGTTTGAAAACGCAGCCGCGCAGGCGCCGCTGACCGCCCCGTCTCACGCCAGCATCCTCACCGGCACTTATCCAACCGTGCACAAGGTCCGGGACACCGGCGGCTTCGTTCTCCAGCCGTCGAACACGACGCTGGCAGCGATCCTGCACCAGCAAGGATGGGACACGGCGGCGTTCGTCGGGGCCTCGGTGCTGAAGAAGAGTTTCGGATTCAACCAGGGATTTGCGGTCTACGACGACCAGATGCCCAAGCCCGGCGCGAGCAGGATGGCAAGCGAATACCCCGAGCGCCGGGCCGGAGAGGTGGTAGACCGGGCGATCGCCTGGCTCGGCTCACAGTCCGGCAAGCCTTTCTTCCTATGGGTGCACGTGTTCGATCCGCACTCTCCTTACGATCCGCCCTCTCCCTTCGGGGAAAAATACGCGGGCAGGCTTTACGACGGCGAGGTGGCTTACACCGACCAGCAGCTTGGGCGGCTGTTCGAGAGCATCGCAAAGAAATCGCCGCCGGAGAACACGCTGATCGCGGTGCTGTCGGACCACGGAGAGAGCCTGTCGGAACACGGGGAGTACACGCACGGAGTCTTTCTGTATGACTCGACGCTGCGGATCGCGTTCCTGCTGGCGGGACCGGGTGTCCCCAAGGGCCTCCGGGTGAAGCAGCAGGCGAGAACCATCGACCTGCTCCCCACGCTGCTGGAGCTGATGGGGATCAAGGCGCCGCAGGGGGTGCAGGGCGCCAGCCTCAGGCCCGCCTTCGCCGGCAAAGAGGTCCCGACGGCCTATTCTTACGCGGAGACTCTGTTTACCAAGATCAATATGGGATGGGCAGAGCTGCGGGGGATACGGACCACCCGCTGGAAGTACATCCGCGCACCCAAACCGGAGCTTTACGACCTGATGCAGGACCCCGCCGAAACGAC
>CAVRZY010000293.1:0-13969 GCA_963725415.1 uncultured Acidobacteriota bacterium
TCGAATCCGAGCTGTTCTTGCGAGAGGCCCCGTGCTCTGCGGATTTCCTGAAGAACGTTGCCGAACGCTTTTTCTGGCGTTTCAGGTTCGCCACGCTCCCCACAGCGACTTGACATGGAAACAATATCGTGTCCTGCTGGAGACTATAATTCTACAGACTATAGTATTCAATGGTCTTGTTTCTCTGGGCTTAAAAAGCCACTACCTGTCGGCTTACGCGCTCCGCGACGGTCGCGGCTGGGAACGGCGTGTCAGGGGACGTAGGTGCGCAACAGACAGGCGGAGCCGTTCGCCTGGAGCAGGAAGGGTTCGGCGGCGGCGGGGATGAGCCAGACTTGGCCGGGCGCGAAGGGCTCCGCGCCCAGGTTTCCGCTGCCTTCCAGCACCACCAGGAGGTCACTTCGCTGCGGATCGGGCCGATAGAGGATCCCATCCGTGAGCTCCCACCGCTCGGTGGCGAAGTAGGGGCAGGAACCCAGCAGCGTCACATTCTCAGACACGGACACAGGGATCGAGAGGCCAGGATGAGGCCTCAACTCGGCCACCTGAACCGCTTTCTCCAGATGCAACTGGCGGGGGCGGCCGTAATCGTAGAGCCGGTAGGTGAGATCGATGTTCTGCTGGATCTCGCAGAGCACCACGCCCGGTCCGATGGTGTGAATGGTCCCTGGGTAAACAAAGTAGGTCTCGCCGGGCTGGAGCGGGAGGAAGCGCAGCAGGCGCTCGATCTCTCCTGAAAGGGCGGCCTCGCGCAGTTGCTCGCGGGTAATCGCCTGGCATGGACCCAGCGCGATGCGGGCGCCAGGCTCGGCGCGCAGGATGTGCCACATCTCGGTCTTGCCCGAGGTGTCTTCCAGGCGCGCGGCATCGGCGTCGCCGGGGTGCACCTGGATGGAAAGCCGGTCAGAGGTGAAGATGAACTTCACCAGGATGGGAACCTGGTGGCAAGAAAACCAGACCTCGCCGATGCTCCTGCCGGGTGGCGGGGCTGAGAACCAGGGTTCCAGATTCGTGACTCCCCAGGGCATCTCGCGGAAGAACGGAACCAGGCGGGTGGGTTCGAGGCTCATTCGGTGAGACCGGCGATAAATCGGTGCAGACGGTCCAGGCCGCGCTCCAGCTCCTCGATCGAGGTGGCGTAGGAAATCCGGACGTGCTCGCGAGTGCCAAAGGCCTGGCCGGGCACTACCGCTACGCGGGCCTTCTCGAGCAGGCGCTGGGAGAACTCGATCGTGTTGTGGATGCCGTCCTTCCCGAAGGCGACCGCGATGTTGGGGTAGGCATAGAAGGCGCCTTTCGGCTCGACGCACGTGACTCCGGGGATGGCGCGCAGGCGGCGAACCACGAAATCGCGGCGCCGGCGGTATTCGGCCAGCATCCTGGCAACCGAGTCCTGCGGCCCGCGCAGCGCCTCCACGGCGGCCTTCTGGGAGACCGAGGTGGGATTGGAGGTGGAATGGCTTTGCAGCTTCACCACGGCCTGAATGACGCTTTCGGGACCCAGCCCGAAACCGATGCGCCAGCCGGTCATAGCATAGGTTTTGGAAAGCGAGCCGGCCACGATGACGGTGGACTTGGCCCCGGGCAGCGCGGCCGCCGAAAATGGGGTCCCATCGTAGAGCAGCCGGCAGTAGCACTCGTCGGTGAGCAGGTAGAGGCCGCGCTTCGAGGTCAGCTCGAGGATGCGCGCGAACTCTTCACGGCTCAGCGCGGCGCCACTCGGGTTGGCGGGCGAATTGATGACCACCATCCGGGTCTTGGGCGTAAGCTGCGGCTCGATCATGGCGGCGGTGAGCGCAAAACCTTCGCCCTCGTCGGTTTCCACGAAGACGCACTGGCCGCCGGCGTAATGGACCGCGTCCTGGTAAGTCACCCAGAAGGGCACCGGGATGACGACCTCGTCGCCGGGATTGATCAGCACTTGGATCAGATTGAAGACCGCGTGCTTGCCGCCCACCGAAACCACGCACTCCGAAGGGCGGTAGGCCGTGCCGAAGTCCTGGGCGTGACGGTAGCAGATGACTTCCTTTAGTTCCGGTGTGCCCCCGGAGGAGGTATAGCGGGTAAAGTTCTCCTCGATGGCGCGAATGGCGGCCCGCTTGATGTTGTCGGGAGTGGGAAAGTCAGGCTCGCCAACGCTGAGATCCACTACGTCGAGGCCCTGCGCGCGCAATTCCGCCGCGGCCGTAGCCACGCGCATGGTGGTCGAGACGGTGATGCGTGAGATGCGTTCTGATAGTTCGGAGGCTGACGACATGCTGCTATTTGGCCTTCAACACCCGCTTTCTGAGTTGGACCTCGACCAGCGGTGGCACCAAGCCCGAAATATTCCCGCCCAGCGCGATGACCTCTTTGACGAGGCGCGAGCTGATGAATGAGTAGGCCTCCCCAGCCATCAAGAAGACGGTCTCGATTTCGGGCCGCAGGCGGCGATTCATCAGCGCCATCTGAAGCTCATACTCGTAATCGGAGATGGCCCGGATGCCCCGCAAGAGCACCGTTGCCCGCTTCCGCGTGGCGTAGTCCACGAGCAGGCCGTCGAAGGAATCCACCTCCACGTTGGGGTATTCGCGAACCACCTCCCGCAGCATCGCTATGCGCTCTTCCACGCTGAACAGCGGCGGCTTGTCGGCGTTCCGCAGGATGGCCACGATCAGCCTGTCGAACAGGATCGCGCCCCGCGCGATCAGATCCAGGTGGCCATTGGTGATCGGGTCAAATGATCCAGGGTAGAGAGCGATGACGGTGTCGGGTTTGGCGGTCAATGAACTCATCCCCTTCGACTTCGGGATTAGTCTCGATTGTAGCGAAAAAGGCAATGCCTCAGTCTCGGGGGCCGTGGGATAAGCTTCAGCTTGTCTCGGGCGGTATTCGAGCGGGGTCCGGACAGGCTGGAAGCCTATCCTACACGGGTGCACAGGCTGTGGCCCCCGAGACTGAGGCATTACCGAAAAAGGTCCCGCCGCCGGGCGAGCAGCTCGAAGTTGCTGCCGATGCGATTCAACAACGGCGTCCGCACCAGCACGTTGTCGAGCAGCCGCGCGACCCGGTAGGCCAGCCGCGCGGAGGGGAAAAGTCCGGCCAGGGGCGTGGATAGGAAGTCGTACATCCTGTGCCGGGCCGCGAAGCCGTGGCCGGCGAACAACCTTTCGATTGCTGAAGGAACCAACTGGCGCTCATCCGGGGTCTGATACTTTTTCATCAGATTGGGAACCAGCAGTCTGCCGATGGCGCCCGAAAGCCGGTAGCGGTTGGGGTCCAGGCTGTAGAAGACCCCCTTGGAGGAGAGCAACGGCGCTAGCAGGCGGACGAGTTCGTGCAACTGCTGGTCCTGGAGATGATGCAGGAAAAAGACTGCGATGGCGATGTCGAAGGAAGGCTCCGGGAAACGGGCGGATTCAAGATCGCCCTGGAGGAACTCAGCGTTGGCGATGCCGGCGCGCTCGGCGTCAAGCTTCGCCTGACGGATGCCGGCTGGGGAAAGATCGAGGCCTACGATCTTCTTGACAGAGGGCGCCAGAAGCAGTTCCGTGTCGCCGATGCCGCAGCCGAGGCTCAGAACGCTCGAAGAACTTGAGGCCCCTGTCACCCGTAGGATGCGGGCAACCAAATGCCGGCGGAAAGCGCGGACCGCAGGTTTGGCGAAGTGCTCCTGAGCGAACCCGGAGTACAGCGCCTCGTGGTGTTCCAGCTCAGGCCCGTCGGCATCCTGAAATGACATTGCGCTGATTCTATCATTGAAGACTATGGCGGATATTCCTTTTGATTCGATCGTGGATTCAGGTGACGAGGCGCTTTATGAGATTCGCGCAAAGCGACCTGGGCCTCGGGGGTCGCTACCGCTCACCTTCGAGATGCTGCTGGAGCGGCCCTCCGGCGATCTGTTCGGATGGAGCCACAACGTCGGGATGGGCTGGGACCCGCAGGCGCTCGAGGGCACAGAGGTCTTGATTTTGAGCACGCACGGCGGGATCCGCGCCCCGGATGGAACCCCCATCGCCCTGGGTTACCACACCGGCCACTGGGAGGTGGGCCTGCTGGTGGAAGCGGCGGCCCGGGAGTTGAAGAGCCTGGGCGCGGTCCCGTTCGCGGGCTCCTGCACCGACCCCTGCGACGGCCGCACCCAGGGAACCACGGGCATGTTCGACAGCCTCCCCTACCGAAACGACGCCGCCACGATCTTCCGGCGCCTGATCCGCTCTCTGCCCACGCGGCGGGGCGTGATCGGCGTGGCGACCTGCGACAAGGGCCTGCCGGCTATGATGATGGCGCTGGCCGCGACGCACGATCTTCCGAGCGTGCTGGTGCCGGGCGGGGTGATGCTCCCCGCGGAGGATGGCGAAGACACGGCCATGGTTCAGTCTATCGGCGCCCGTTACGCGCATGGGCAGGTCACCCTGGAGAAAGCGGCAGAGATGGGCTGCCGCACCTGTGGCTCACCGGGCGGGGGTTGCCAGTTCTTGGGTACGGCCGCGACCTCGCAGGTGGTGGGCGAAGCGCTGGGCCTGTCGCTGGCGCACTCGGCGCTGGCCCCCTCGGGCCATCCCATCTGGCTGGACATGGCTCGAAGATCGGCGCGCGCGCTGCTGGCGCTGGAGGCGCGCGGAATCCAGGCCAGGCACATTCTCACGGAAGCCTCGCTCCACAACGCGCTGGTCACACACGCCGCCTTCGGAGGCTCGACCAACTTGGTGCTGCACCTGCCGGCCATCGCGCATGCCGCCGGGCTGCCGCGGCCCACAGTGGACGACTGGGCGGCGATCAACCGCAAGGTGCCGCGCCTGGTGGACGTTTTGCCGAACGGCCCGCGTAATCATCCCACCATCGAGGTGTTCCTGGCCGGCGGCGTGCCGGAAGTCATGCTGCACCTGCGCCGCGCTGGACTGCTGGAACTGGGGGCGCTCACCGTCTCCGGCGAAACCCTGGGCCGGATGCTGGACTGGTGGGAGAGCTGCCAGCGCCGCGCCCGGCTGCGTCAACTGTTGAAGCAGCGCGAGGGCGTCGATCCCGGATGACGTCATCATGGACCCGGAGCGGCGCGGCACAGCGGGGGCTGACCTCCACGGTGAGCTTTCCCAACGGCAACCTGGCCCCGCAGGGTTCCGTGATCAAGAGCACGGCCATCGATCCGAGCGTGGTGGATGCCGACGGGGTATACCGCAAGGTCGGACCGGCGCGCGTGTTCACCTCGGAAGTCGCTGCGGTAGCCGCCATCAAGGATCGACCGCATCCAGCCGGGCGATGTGCTGGTCTTGATCGGCCGCGGGCCGATGGGCTCGGGCATGGAGGAGATCCTCCAGATCACGGGCGCATTAAAGTATCTGGACTTCGGCAAGCACGTGGCGGTGGTGACGGACGCGCGTTTCAGCGGCGTCTCCACGGGCGCCTGCATCGGCCACGTCTCGCCCGAAGCGCTGGCTGGGGGACCGATCGGCAAAGTCCTGGACGGGGACCTGATCGAAATCCTCATCGACCGCAACCGGCTGGAGGGATCCCTCAACCTGGTCGGTGCAAACGGGATGATCTTCGGTCCAGAAGAGGGGACGCGCGTGCTGGCCTCGCGCCCCCCGCGCCCGGATCTCGCGCCCGATCCTGCCCTGCCTTCCGACACCCGGCTGTGGGCCGCACTCCAGGAAGTCAGCGGCGGCCCCTGGGGCGGCTGCGTGTTTGACACGGAGGCGATTCTCAAACTACTGGAGGCGGGAAGAAAGGCCCAGAGCCTGTCGCTCCTCGCGACACTCATGTCGCCCGCACAAAACGCTTGACCTCCTCGTGGGTGCCAAGGAACAGCAGAATCACCTCGTCCTCGGCCAGCTGGAACAAGGCCCGCAGCGACAGCCCGACGCGAACCTCCCAGATGCCTTCCGGGTGCAGTTTTCGCAGGCCCAGCGCGGTGTGCTCACGCGGGTTTGCCAGCCCGCGTTCCAATTCGAGAAGCATTCGCAGCACTGCGGCCTGATCGTGCGGCGAGAGTGCCCGGCAGCTCTGGCGGAACCTCTCCAGAAGCGAGATCTTCAAGCTTTCCTCGACATGTCCTTGCGAAGGAACCTGGCGGCTGCCGCGGCCGAGCGGAAACTCTTCCGGGGTTCCGTCTCGCTGAGCTGCACCAGCCGCCGGGCCTGCTGATCCGTGATCCTGGTGACCAGCTCCATGTCGGACGGGTCGATGCGGTACAGTGCTGCCACCGGGCGGGAGTCCCGAATGATAACGACTTCCTCACCTGCGCGGGCCAGGTCGATGAGCTCGCCCAGCCGGCGGCGCGTTTCGGACACAGAACTCGTAATCATAAAGTAATCTTAACATACCGCTTTAGAGCCTCGGCCGCATCGGGACCCGGGTATCAGAAGGGCGGCCGCCATCGGCAGGCGCGCTGAGGTGCTCCCCTGAACCGCGGCTGTTTTTCGATCAGATCCAACCAGCCGCAGACCACCCACGAACTCAACGCAACCTGGCTTCGACCGTGCGCAGGAACTCCTCGGCGTCGTCTATCTCGACGGTGATTTTCAACCAGCACAGGCGCAGCGGCGCGACCGAGCGCGGCCAGTCCTCCGGCAGGTTCATGAGATCTTTCTCGGTGGTGAGCAGGGCTTGGGCGCCGGATTGGACGGCGCGCTGGGCCAAGCGCCGCAATTCTTCCGCGCGGTAGAGATGGTGGTCGCGAAACGTGGCGCGGAAGACCGGGTCCAGTCCCAGGCTACGTAGCGATTGCCAGAACGACGCGGGGTTGCCGAGCCCACAGAACGCTGCGACCCGCGAGAAGGGCAGCTCGCGTGGCGCCCAAGTTTGGCCGGTCGCGGCATCCACCCAAGCTTGCGGAATCACCCGCGAGCGGAAGATCGGCGCCTTGGAGTTGTGCTTTCGGATCTGCGCCGCCAGGCCGTCCTCCCCGCTGGAGCGCGCGATCACGATCAGCCCGGCACGCCGCAGCGCGTCCGGCGATTCCCGCAACCTGCCCAACGGGAACGGCGCTCCTCCGCCGAAGGGATCAAGAGCGTCAATCACCACCACGTCCAGCGAGCGTTCCAAGCGCCAGTGCTGAAGGCCGTCGTCAAGCAGGAAAACCCCGGGCTGGAAGCGCTCCTGGATGATTCGCCCGGCCCGGCATCGATCGGCACTGATCCCGACCGGGCCGATTCGCAAGTAAACCTGCGCCTCATCGCCAGTACGGCAGACGGGTGCGGTTTCGCCGGCCCCGAGGATAGTGAGCTTTTCCGGCGCCCGCCTCCTGTAACCGCGCGTCAAGATGGCGGGCCTGTGGCCAGCGGGCGCTCAGGCGTTCAGCCAGCCACAGCACGATGGGGGACTTGCCGGCCCCACCCACAGTGAGCCCTCCGATACTGACCACCGGAGTGTCAAGGCGAGCGCGCCGTGGAAGCTGATATCGCCGCTTCAACCAGCCCCCCAGCAGCCACACTTGAGAAAGCACCCACAGGCTGAGGCAAGCAGCGGGCCGGTAGCGCGGCACAGCCAGCCGATACCGTGATTGAATCTCCTGGATCGCCCTGGCCGTGGCCCCTTGTTCGCCTTCAGCAAGTTGCTGGGCGCGGTGTCCAAGCCTGGTCCGCAGCTCGGGGTCATGCAACAGAGTCTCGACCGCCGCGCTCAACTCGGAGGACTCCAGCACCGCGCCGGCGGATGAGAACTTCCGAGCGATGTCAGGGAAATTCTCCATGTGGGGACCCACGATGATGGGGCGCGCAAAAAAGGCGGGTTCGAGTATGTTGTGGCCGCCGCGCCGCGCCAGCGTCCCTCCCATGAAGACCACGTCCGCCAGGCCGAACAAGCCGGCGAGTTCACCGATTGAATCCAGCAGCAAAACACCCGGCAGGCGGAGCTGCTCCTCGCCAGGCAGCGCGGAACGCCGCACAAAGGGCACACCCTCGCGCGCCAGCAGCTCGGCGGCGGTTTGGAAGCGCTCGGGTCTCCGAGGAACCAGAACCAGCAGCAGTCCGGGATGCGCACCCGCCAGGTCCTGGAAGGCCCTCACGACGACTTCGTCTTCATCGACGTCACCTGTTGCGGCCGGCGGCATAGTGCTGGCCGCGATCCACACCTCCTGCGGGTGAAGCCGCTCGAGAAACTGACGGACGGCTTCCGGCGCTTCCGCCCGCCGGGGGTCGAAGTCATACTTGAGATTGCCTGCAATTCGGAGCTTCTCCGGAGGCGCGCCCAGATCGAGGTAGCGCTGGCGGCTAGTTTCGTTCTGCATCAGGATCGCATCGGGAAGCCGCAGCACGCTCCGGAAAAACCAGCGCAGGGTCCGATAGCGCGGCCAAGCGCGGTCGGAAATGCGGCCGTTCACGACTACCAGGACGCATCCGGTCCGTTTGGCCTCACGGTAGAGGTTGGGCCACAATTCGGTCTCAGCACCACCAGCACCTTCGGCCGCAAGGCCCGCAGGACGCGACGAACGGCGAAGCAGTAGTCCAGCGGAGCGTAGAACACCCCGTCGGCGAGACCATCGAGCTTCTGTTGCGCGGCGGCCTTGCCGGCCAGCGTGGTGCTCGACACGAACAGCGGGGCCAACGGGAATTCTGCGCGCAGGCGCTGTAGCAACTCCAGCGAGGAGAGAACCTCCCCAACCGACACTGCATGCAGCCAGATGGCGCCGGGCGCCGGCTGGCGAAACTCACGGGGAAGAAACCCCAGGCGCTGGCGGAACTGCTGAAAGTACCTGCGGTCCCGAAATCCGCGCCCCGCCAGATACAGTACCATGAAGGGGAAGGCGAAGAGCTGGAGCAGTCGATAGAGGAAATACATGCGCTCGAAGTGGTTAATTGTACTCCTGAGTATAGCGATAGCCCAGGGGATCGACAAGAACCGCCCCAAGTTCTCGCCCGGTCCGGTGACCGATTACTCCTGCCGGCAAACCAATGACAAGGTGACGCTGGCCGCCCGCCCCTTCATCACCGAAGAAGCAGCGCAACCGGCCTTTGGAAAGCTGAACCCCTACCGGCACGGGGTCCTGCCGATCCTGGTCATCGTGCAGAACGACAGCGAGCAGACCCTGGCGCTGGATGGCATGAGAGTGGAATTCATCACCGCCGACCGCGAGCGCGTCGAGGCCACGCCCGCCGCGGACATTCGCTTCCTCTCCGGACCTCGAAAGCCCAGTCTTACTCCCGGCCCGATACCGGGTCGCGTGCCGCGTGTCTCGCGGAACAAGAATCCACTGAACGCCTGGGAAATCGAAGGCCGGGCCTTCTCGGCCAGAATGCTCCCGGCGAAGGAATCCGCCAGCGGGTTCTTTTACTTTCAGGCCCTGTACCGGGGCGGCTCCAGGCTGTATGTGACCGGGATGCGGGAGGCCTCCAGCGGCAAGGAACTTCTCTACTTCGAACTTCCCCTGGACACCAAGTAGGACAGTGCGGCAAGCCGCAACCGGACAACGGCGCCAGCGAGGTATTCGGGCGCAGCGGTCGCGCCGGGGAAATTGACGATTGCGGGATTGGGTGATTGACGATTGCTGTGTCTGGCGGAGCGGGACACTGGAATCGTCAATCGTCAATGGGCAAATCATCAATTGGCCGGCGACACTGGCAGCGGTCAAGACGTGGAACCTTCGCGAGCCGCAAAGGAATGGGGCTTTGGTACTACAGGCCCATGGCCTGTCCAGCCGCTACTTGACCTTGCCCTCCCCCAGTTTCTCGGGCGGGCCGATTTGGCAAGGGCAATTCGGGGACAGGCAACGAATTTGAAGGACAAAATTCGTCGCCTGTCCCCGAATTACGCTGACTGCTGTGGCATGAGCGGCAAAAATGGGGGAGGGCAAGGCTACTTGACCAGCCGGCTGATGGTGAGGAAAGTGATGCGCTTCTGGGATTCGGTGCGCGCCAGGGGTGAGTAGTAGTAGGAGAAGGTGGCCTTGACCTGGGTGGCGCTGCCCGGGGGGATGGCAAAGGAGAACGTTTCGGTTCGCTTCTCGTCGGGGGCCAGGCGCGTGTCGGAGAGGACCTTGGAGGCTTTCATGAAGGCCAGGTACTCCCGCTCCAAGGGCTTGCCCTGCTGATCCGCCACGCTGCGCCGGTAAGAGCGTTCCTGGCGGAGATGCTGCCCGCTGGATGAATCGGCCCGCACCTCCAGTAGCAGTTGCCGCATGGGCGAGCCGGTGGGCACGTAGTGCCCGGCCGCCAGGTTCGCCGACCTCCACGGTGACCCGCAGTTGATCCCCTTCGCGCTCGGCGGAGAGCTGCGCTTTGACGGTGCTGAGAAGCTGCTCAACCGAGTGGCCGCCAGGCATCTGGTGCAAGTTGATCTTGGCTAAGCTGGAACGCTGGACGCGCGGGTCCACCACCTCTCCCGCCACGCGGTACATGTGGCAGGACTGGCAGACCTTCTCCTGCTTGCCGTAGCGGCTGTTCTTCCATTCCGAGAAGGTCGTCAGCACCGGAAAGCCCAGTGAGTTCTTGTATTCGTGGCAGGGCGCGCAGACCAGCGAAGAGATGTGGACCGCGGAGTACGCGGTACCATGTCCGGTCGAGTTCGATTCCTTCAGCGGGCCGCTCTTGACCGAGGTGAATTCGATCCTGGCCTTAGGGTTCGGCCCGGCCATCGAGACCTCCAGCATGGAGTGGCAGTAGTCGCAGGTGACGCCTTCCCAGCTCACTTTCAGGCGCAAGGCCAGGTCTGGGGTGTGCAGGGCGATAGGCGAGTGGCAGCTCAGGCACAGCTTGCGGGCGCTGGCGCCAGAAACAGACTCCGCCATCTCCAGCGCGTCCTGAAACAGCCGGCTCTCGACGGCCTGCGCGTGGGCGGAGCTTTTCCAGGCCTCGTGGATGGCGCGATGGCAGCGCCCGCAGATTTCCGCGCTGCTGGGCGTGTCCAGTTCCCTTGCCGGCGCCGGACAGCAGGCTGGCTCCGAATACAATCAGGAAAAACGAGGACCAACGCACGCCTCACCTCCTGGGGAGACCGGGGCTGGGCTGCCCGGGGCGTTCGATCAAGCGAAGGGCCAGCCACAGGCCTGCCATGGTAACAACGATGGCGATCAAGGCGATGGCCAACCCGAGCCGCCGCCGGTCTCTCTCCCTCAGCGCGGACTCCCCGGCGCGATAGGTTTCCGCCGCGATGGCGAGGCCCTCCTGGGCCGGTTTCTGGACCGCCGCGAGCTGGAAGGCATGCACCGCCACCCGGGTCTTCACCAGGGCGGCGCGTGCCTCCTGCTGGCGCAAAGCGGCTTCCGAGACTTCCATGCCGGAGCGGGAGGCGCGGCCCAGGATGTCTTCGGAGCGGCCGAGCGCCGCGCTCAAACTGGTGATGAGCGCGGCCATCTGCTCAGCGACGCGGCCTCCCTGGGAAGTGGAATCGTGACAGGAGGCGCATACCGCGCGGGTCCCCGCCAGCATTTCCGTGCGAGGGTTTGAGCACCGCGTGGTTGCTGTGGCAGACCACGCATCCCCCCTCTCCCATGGCCCGAAAGACCGGTTGATGCGGGCTCTTGTTGTAGAGGTCTTCGAACAAGGCGTGGCAGGTCCCACAGACGGCGCTCACTGAAGCGACCTGGGGCGGCGTCGCGCCGTGGTTGCCGTGGCAGGAGGCGCAGCTCGGCGCCGACAGGTCACCGCGCTTGGCCAGGGCGTCCCAGTGCACGCTCCTTCGGTACTCCGCGAACTGGTTGGTGGGCAGCTTGTACTTGGCCATGTGCGCGGGGTCGGCGTGGCAGCGCGCGCAGGTTTCCGGAAGCCGCAGCGGGTGGACCGGCGAGAGCGGGTCCTTGACTTCCCGGATGTCGTGCACGCTGTGGCAATCCACGCAGTTGGCCACAGCCACATCGCCGGCTGCCAGCCGCTTGCCGTGCACGCTGGTCTGGTACTGGGCGAACTGATCCACTCGCTGCTGCGGCTTGAAGCGCTGGATCAGATTCGCGTCGCTGTGGCAATGGGCGCACAGAGACGGCACGGCCGTGCGGGCAATCTTGCCTCGGAACCCGCGCGCGCGGCTCATGGCGACGTCCGGGTCGTCGGCGTTGCGATCCCCGCCGTGGCAGTCGGCGCAGCCAAACCCGCGGCGCGAATGCACGTCGTTGGCGAACGCGCTGGCCGGCGCCTGTAGCCTGCCCTCCAGCACCGCGTGGCACTCCACACAGGAATCCTTTCGAGACCAAGCCGGCAGGGCCACCAGCAGCAGTGCCCACAGCTTCATCGCCAGTACCCCAATAGAGAGAAGGTCGCCAGGTAGGCCAGCAGGGCCACCCCGGCGCCCGTTACCAGGCGTGTCCGCTCCATGCCGGCCCGATTGACGGCCCAGAACGGGAGCGCCACCCACCACAGGGCCAGAAGCCCAAATCCCAGTAGACCCAACAGCTCCCCTTCCACAAACCATACGTGGCTGGGGATGAGCTTCAAGGTGTAAAAGGGGGCCAGGAAGTACCATTCCGGGCGGATGCCGGCCGGGGCGGCCGCAAACGGGTCCGCTTTCTCTCCCAGTTCCCACGGGAACAGCGCCGCCAGACAGCCCAGCACGCCCAGGGCGCCATACCAGGCCATCAGCTCGCGCAGGAAGAAATTCGGGAAGAACGGCATCTGGGGAACGCCTCCGCCGCTCGCAGCCTGCTTCTTCTCCACCCAGGGCGGCGTGCTGATCCCGAACTTCTGCACCAGGGCCAGATGCAGGCCCAGAAACACTGTCATCAGGCCGGGCAGTACAGCCACGTGGAAGCCAAAGAAGCGCGTCAGGGTGGCGCCGCTCACATCTTCCCCGCCTCGCAGGAAGCGCGCCACCGCTGGGCCGATCCAGGGGATGGAAGCCGCCATGTCAGTCCCCACCTTGGTGGCGAAGTAGGAGACCGTGTTCCAGGGCAGCAAGTAGCCACTGAAGCCGAATCCCAGCGCCAGTCCCAGTAGCGCGATGCCACTCAGCCAGGTCACCTCCCGAGGTCTTCGATACGCCCGCAGGAACACCACGCTGAACATATGTACGAAGGCCGTGAAGATCATCAGGTTGGCGGACCAACTGTGGATCGAGCGCACCAGCCAGCCGAAGTGGACCCGCGTGACGATGAACTGGACGCTCTCGTAAGCTTCCGTGGCGGTGGGCCGGTAGTACAGCAGCAGCAGGATCCCGGTCAGCACCTGGACCACAAACAGGAACAAGGTGATGCCGCCGAAGTAGTACCAGATGGTGGCTGAGTGCACCGACACGGTCTTGTGCGCGATGAACTCGCGGACGGAGTCTAAGCCCAACCGCTCCTCCAGCCACCTTCTTAGCGTGCCTTTCTGTTCTTCGCGTCCTGGCGTCGAACCCCGCATTTCTGTTAGCCGCGGCGGGAGATCACCACTTCTTCGCCGCGAACCCGGGCCAGGTACTGTTCCAGTGGCCTGGGAGGCGGCCCGGAGACCACATTTCCGTTCAAGTCGTAGAAGCCGTTGTGGCAGGCGCACCAGATCTGCCGCGTGGCGTTCTTATACTGGACTGTGCAGTTCAAATGGGTGCAGACGGCGGTAAACGCCCGCCACTCGGTTTCGTTCAGCCGGAGCAACAGCACCGGACGGCTGCCGAATTTCACGATCCTTCCGCTGTTGGGCCTGAAGTCCTGGACTCTCCCCCCAACGACCTCATTGACGGAGGCCTCTGGCTGTGCAGGTGGATTCATGAATCGAATGACGGGGTAAAGGAAGCACGCCACCGAAGCGGTGAACCCGCCCCCTAGCAGCCAGCGAACTACACTTCGACGCCCCTCAAGCATCCAGACAGCCAAATATAGCATCGTATGCCTCGAAAACTCAACTGTCAAGAACAGAATCCCTGGTCTTCCCGAGAGGATGGAATTTGGCAACAACAGCGTCATTTGACGCAATTCTGGGCTTCCGTGGCGGTTCAATCAGGATGGAAACCAGGAAGGCCAGGCTAGAAGCCCCAGGACGGCGTTGCAATATTCAATCCAGGTGTTGTCGGTCAGCCTGGATGGTTACTAGTGGGCCCTCAAGGAGATAGAGCCGGCGCTCCCCAGGTCTATAGCATTCTGCAACGG
>CAVRZY010000294.1:0-28891 GCA_963725415.1 uncultured Acidobacteriota bacterium
TCGGACCGAAAGCTTCATCGAGTTGATGCGCTTTGAAGCCGAGCGCGCGCGGGCCTATTACAACAAGGCCAAGCCGCTGATCGGCCTGGTCGATCCCTCCAGCCGCCGCTCCCTGTGGGCCCTCATCGAGATCTATTCGCGCCTCCTCGCGCGCATCGAGCGCTCCGGCTTCGACGTGCTCTCCCGCCGCATTGCCCTGCCATCCTGGGAAAAAGCCTGGATTGTCCTGCGCGCCGGATTGGCGCGAATCCCCTAAGCCGGCCACCTCATTCTTGCCTCTTGCCTTCGCAGCGCAGCCGCGCTAGTGCATCGTCCGATAAGTGCCTTCCGCTATCGAGACCGCGCAAAACGGGGACAGGGTCCAATTGCGCAGTGGGCAATTGGTTGCCTGTACCCGTTTTGCCCCGAACCGGATACTCCAAAGGACTAATTGGACGATGCACTAGTGTCCTGTCTCGGCTAACTTCTGACAGTAGACGGCGGTCCCGCGGCGGCACGCTGAAGCGTGCGCCACCGATTGTTAAGAATTACATGGGACAGGACGCTAGGTCTGGGTGGTGGCCAGGGCAATCAGGAATCCGGCCCCCAGCCGGATTTCCTGGAGCAAGTTGAGCGCCAGCCGGTCCACCCGTACCAGCACCTCCAGCCGTCGCTGGCGCAGCCCGCAGCGCACCCCGATCCAGAACCTTGCCAGGTCGCGCCGCGTCTCGCGAAGGCGACTCACTCGCCACAGCAAGATCTTGTCCATCAGCAAGCTGAGCTGGGAGGGCACCTCAATGAACGGCATGCGCGTCTTGGCCCGGGCGTAGGCGGTCTGGAGTTCCGAGATCCTCAGGCTGCGGCGCAGCTCCGCCCGCATCCGGGCCAATTCCTCGAGCACCCGGCGCTCCGTCTCGCTGCGCTTGCGCGTTTGCAGCCACAGTTCCTCCATTTCCAGCGTGAGGCGCAGCCCATCACGCAGGAACTTGAAGATCTCGGGCAGGCGTCGCCGCAAGTGAGTCAACCAGCCCTCCCGCGGAAACCCCGCTCGCCGGCTCATCCGGTCCTTCAGGCGGAACAGTCCGCTAAGCATGGGGTGCGCGCCCTCGTTCAGAATGGAATTCTTGTACCAATACAGGCTCCTGAAAATGTCCCAGTAGTTGTCGGGATGAGCGCGCAAGAGAATGGCCTTCATGTTCTGGAAGCTGTAAAACGTCCCCCAGGCCTGGCGGCAGGCCCGCGTCCATGCCCCGTTCTTCATGTGCGGGTGGGGCATGCATTCGTGAAAGGAGTCGTAGCTGTTGAAGTCGGACTCCAGAGTAGCCCCGGCCTCGACCGTGCGTTTGTGATCCACCGAGCCGGGCAGCGGCGTCATCATGAAAAAAGATGCCCGCTGGGGCCGAATCTCGCTCACCAGCCGCTCCATGTCCTCCCGCACACTCTCCTCGGTATCGTGTGGAAAGCCGACAATGTAACCGACGTGGGTCTGCACCCGTACGTCGTGCCAAGCCTCGATCAGGGTCTTGTATTCCTGCACGCGGTTATGAGTCTTCCCCACCTCCTTCAGGTTCCGCGGATTGAGGCTCTCCATTCCAATGAACACGTGGCGGCAGCCCGCCCGCGCCGCCTTTTCGACATAGCCCGGAATCTTCGCCGAAGCGACATCCACCTGCATCATGAACTCGATCGGCGCGCCTTCCTGTTCGCGCAGGCGGATCAGCCGGTCGAAAATCTCTTCCCAAGCCGGGTTTCGGGCAAAGTTGTCGTCGGTGAAGAAGTAATAGTTGACGCCGGCCTCCAGGTAGTTGCGGCGGACCGTCTCCGCGATGCACTCCGGCGACCGGTGCCGGGGCCTTCGCCCCTGCACGTTGATGATGGTGCAGAACGAGCAATTGAAGGGACAGCCACGGCTACAGTCGATCGTACCGAAGTTCGAAGAGATGAACTTGCGTAAGTACCGCTTGTGGATCACAGGACGAGGGGCCTGGGAGAGGTCGGGAAGGTCGTCGAGGAACCGGTAGATGGGTTTGAGGCTGCCCTGATAAGCGTCCCGGAGCACCTCCGCCCACCGATGCTCCACCTCTCCCGCCACCACGCTCACACCCGCGTCCACAAGCTGCTGGATCTCTGGCGAGACGCTGGGGAACATCGCCAGCATGCCGCTGACGTGAAACCCGCCAATGATCGCCGTGACCCCTTCCCGCCGCAGAGCCAGAGCAATATCCGCGGCCCGGCAGAACTGGTTAGTCTGCACTCCCGCCAACCCCACCACCACCCGCTCTCCCGCCCGCCGGTTAAGCCGGGCGATCCTGTCCAGCGGGATCTTGGTCACGGCCTCATCCAGCAGATGGATTCGCAAGTCCACGTCGCCCAGTAAGCGCCGCTGCCGAACGTCTTCGGTCAGCCCATGCAGACAGGCCAGGGTGTTGCTGGGCAGCACCCCTCGCCAGTGACGGATAACAAACCCTTCGTCGTCGTATTTCGAGGGCTTAACCAGGAACACATGAAAGATCGAAGGCTGCCGGCTGAGCTTCATCCTGATATCTTCATCCCCAAAAGCCTATGATACGCCCTTGCGGGCTGGGCCAGGGCCGGCCTGTGATGCCCCTCAGATACCTCACTTGAGCCCCTCCACCACGTGCAGCTCGGAAAGCCGCTGTAGGTAAGAGTAGGCGTAAGACCGGCCGTCCGGGGTGATGGAAAGGGAGGTGATACCGGGCACGCCGGCGGGATCCGAAGGCATGATCTCCTTCCACAGTTCCCTCCGGCCTGTCCGCCGGTCCACCCGGTACACCCTTCCAGGCAGACCGCCGCGTCTCATCACGTACAGGGACGTTTCATCAGCGCTCCAGGCTTGCGGGACTCGCCGGGCTCGATTCCAGGACATACGGCCGGGTCTCCGCCGGCCAGGGGATAGAGCAACACCTGGCGCTGGGCATTCACGACGGCGGCGAACTTGCCGCCGGGGCTGACGGCGAACAGTGGCGCAATGCCCTCCGGGGTCATCGGCCGCGGCTTGCCGCCCTCCAGGTCCATCGAGTACAGGCGCAGGCCATGCCCCGCTTCGCTGCCGGTGAACAGAACCCCGCGAGCGCCGGGCAGCCGGCGCACGAAATTCAGGCGAAAGCCCGGCACCGCAATGCGCCGGGCTTCTCCGGGCCCGATCGGAAGAATCACCAACCCGTCCGTCGCCTGAGTGGTCGCCACAACCGAATTCCCGTCCGGTGACAACCTGGGGTAGCGGCCGTTTCCCAACTTCACGGCCGGAGAACCGTCGGTTTTCCGGTAGTAACTCACGAAATTCTGTCCGGCGCCCTCCCCGCTCTCGAAGAAAACCACGGCCTTCCCATCGGAGGAGATGGAAGTGACCAGCGACCCATCCAGCCAGGAGAGGTCCCGCCCCCCTGGCTCGCCCGCTCCCACGAACCGCAGCTTCATCTGCTCGCTGCGGGAATTGAGGAGCACCCGCCCATCGCGCGAGATATCCTCCAGCGTCAGGCTGCCTGTCTGCGCCAGGACCGTTCGCCCCGCGCCCGCCAGCGTCACCGCGCGCAGGTCCTGCTTGGCTCCAACTGCGGTCGCCGTGAACCAGATCTCGCTGGTTTTCGGATGCCACGCCAGGCCCCATACGCTAAGCCAGTTGGCGGAGAGAGTCTTCGTTTCACCGGCCAGGTTCACCACGGTCACTTCTCCGGTGATATCGTTGACCGACGGATGGTGAAGGAAGGCGATCCGGTCCCCGGCGGGAGAGAAGCGGGGGTGAGTGATCGTTCCCGCGGTGTGGAACAACACCTTCCCCACCGGGAATTCAAGCTGGTCGCCTTTCTCACTGCGCCGCACGATGGTCAGCTCGCCACTCGGGGACCAGTCGGCCCACTGCACGTTCTCCAGCACTTCGCGGGGAGCGCCGCCCGAGTAAGGGACCCGCGCCAGCGTGCCCGGGGTTAGAAAGCCAAACGTCACGCGGGGTTTCAGCAGAAGGGCCAGCTCTCCCGATGGGGAAACCGACAGCGGGATCGCCTCGGATACCAGCGCGGGATGGAACTCCGGACTGTCGAGCCGGACGGAAAAAATGTGCGTCGGGTCAGCCTCCCACGCCGCTCCGTAGACGATGGTGTTGCCGTCTGGCGCGAACCGCGCTGCGGGGATGAAACCGCGGCGGAAAGTGAGGCGCTGGAACTTCGGCGGCGGCGGCCGCCGCTCGCTGAAGCCTCCTGCCAAGTAGCCGCCCACCAGCGCCAGAATCACCACCGCAACGGTGATCGCCCATCTGAGGAACGATCTCCCGCGCAGTGGCGCGCCCTTTGCCGCCGCGCGGCCCGAGATCTGTGAAAGCGCTTCCAGATCGAAAGCCAGATCCCCGGCCGACTGGAACCGCTCCTCTGGCCTCTTCTCCAGGCAGTGCCGCACGATCCGCTCCAGCGCCGGCGCCAGCGTGCTGTCCAGCGTCGAAAGCTCCGCCGGCTCCTCCCGAAGGATCGCATGCATCGTCTCCACCGAGGTCTGGCCGCGGAAGGCACGCCGCCCGGCGAGCATCTCGTACAACACCGAGCCCAGGCTGAAAATGTCCGAGCAGTGATCCACCGCCTGCCCCCGCACCTGCTCCGGGGACATGTAGGCCACTGTGCCCAGCACCACTCCCGGCGAGGTCGCCACCGTTTCCGTTTCGACCTGCGTCGCCTCGGCGGCCACGGGCGACGGCTTCACTTTGGCCAGCCCGAAGTCCAGGATCTTGACGTGCCCATCCTTGGTGATGAACAGGTTCTCGGGCTTGATGTCGCGGTGGGTGATCCCCTTACCGTGCGCCGCCGCCAGCCCCGAGGCCGCCTGCCGCGCAATGTCCACGGCCTTCTGCACGCTCAGCTTCCCGCCCTTCAGCCGCGCCCGCAGCGACTCGCCTTCCAGCAACTCCGACACCATGTACGGCACACCCTCGTGCGTGCCGATGTCGTAGATTGCCAGAATGTTCGGGTGATTCAACGCCCCGGCCGACTGCGCCTCCAGCGTGAACCGCCGCAGCCGGTCAGCGTCCGCCGCAAAGGATTGCGGCAGAACCTTCACCGCCACGTCGCGGTTCAGCCGGGTATCCCGCGCCCGGTACACCTCACCCATGCCTCCCGCGCCGATGGAGCTCTGGACCTCATAGGGGCCCAAGCGAGTGCCAGGCGACAGGGACACCGGAGTTCTCCTCAGGGTCCAAGATACACCTTTTGGAGTGAACCTGTAGCAATTGCTCCAGCCTTCGGTCGCGGTGGTATTTTCCCCAGCCCTTCTCTGGTACCATCTTGGATGAGATGATCCGGCGGAAAAGAGCGCCATCACCACCTTCAAAGCAGGCCAAGCTCAGGTTCGGCAGACGGTTGCCTGTGTTTGTGGAGAAAGGTCTCGATGGCTATTATGTTGTGGAATGCCCTCTCTTCGAGGGTTGCTACTCGCAGGGCAAGACCATTGATGAGGCTTTGTGCAACATCCGTGAAGTGGTGGATTTGATTCTCCAGGAACGGAAAGCTCAGGAGCTTCTCCAGGCGTACAGCCCCGAAGAGATCAGCCTCCACACCATCGGCGTTTAGCTCATGCGGGAGCTTCCTGTCCTCTCGGAAAAGACTCTGCGCGACGCGGAACTGTCACGCGAGGAGTTCTTGAGGCTGATTTAGTAAGGCGCAAGGCCGCTGGCAAGGAGATCGTCACCCGTTTCCCACGCCTACTGGAGCCCCTCCACCAGGTGCAGGTCGGCGAACTGCTGGATGTAGGAGTAAGCGAAGGCGCGGCCGTCGGGACTGATCGTGACGCCGGCGATCCGGTACACACCGGCGGGGTCGGGGGGCGTGATCTCCTTCCACAGCTCCCGCCGGCCCGTCCGCCACTCCACCCGGTACACCCTCAGCGGTGGAGGGCCTTGCCTGAACACGTAGAGGTGCTTTTCGTCGGCGGACCACGCCAGCGGCAAATCACCGCGGTCGGTTCCCGGACACGCGACGGGATCTCCGCCGGCCACGGGATAGAGGACCACCTGGTGTTTGGCATCCACGCTGGCGGCGAACTTGCCGCTGGCAAGGACGTTGAACCACGTAACACCCTCTGGGGTCAGGGGCCGCGGCTTGCCACCCTCCAGGTCGATCGAATACAGGCGCAGGCCACGGCCTGGTTCCGTGGCGGCGAATACGGACCCGCGAGCGCCAGGCATCCACGCCGCGACCTCCAACCGGAAGCCCGGCAAAGGAATGCGCCGGGACTCTCCCGGCCCCACGCGAAAGATCACCAGCCCGTCCAAGGACAGCGTGACCGCTAGAACGGAAGTCCCATCCGGCGACAGCACGGGAAACAGGCCATCCCCCAACCGGATGGGAGGAGAACCGTCGGTCTTTCGGTAGTAGCACCCGGGATTCCGCCCACCACCTCCAAACTCGAAGAAAACGACGGCGCCCCTATCGGCGGAGATAGAAGTGACCAGCGACCAGTCCAGCCAGGAGAGATCCCGCTCCCTCATTCCCTCTCCTCCAACAAATTGCAGCCTCAATCGCTCGCTGGCGCCGTTCAGGAGCACGCGCCCATCGCGCGAGATGTCCTCCAGGTAGTAGCTGCCGGCCTGAGTGAGGATCGTTCGCCCGGACCCGGACAGGGTCGCCGCGCGAAGGTCGTGTTTGCTTCCAGCTTGAGTGGCCGTGAACCAGATCTCGTTGGTTTTCGGATGCCATGCCAAGCCCCAGACGGAATACCATTTGGCCGAGAGAATCTTCGTTTGGCCCGCCCGATTCACCACCACCACGTCTCCGTCCGTATTTGTGATGTTTGGGTGATGCAGGAAGGCGACCTGATCCCCAGCCGGAGAGAAGCGGGGGTGGGTGATCATGCCTCCCGTTTGAAACAAAACGTTTCCCAACGGGAACTCAAGCTTGTCTCCTTGCGCATCCCGCCGCACCACGGCAACTTCGCCGTTGGGGGACCAATCGGCCCACTCCACGTTCTCCAACATCTCCCGGGGAGCGCCGCCGGAGAGGAGCGCCTCGGCCAACGTCCCCATGTCCAGCCAGCCGCCCGACGCGCGGACTTTGAGCAGAAGGGCCAGTTTCCCCAATCGGGAAACCGACAGCAGCCGGGAGCCGGACGCCACCGTGGGATGAAACTCCGGGCTGTCGAGCCGGACGGAAAAAACGTGTGTCGGCGCACCCTCCCACGCCGCGGCGTAGACGACGCTGTTGCCGTCCGGTGTAAACCGCGCCGCCTGGATCAGGCCGCGGCGGAAGGTGAGGCGCTGGAACTTGGGCGGCGGCCGCTCGCTGCGCGCGCCCGCGAAGTAGCCGGCGGCCAACGCCAGCATCACGAACACGCCAGCAATCACCCAGCCGAGGCGCCATTTCACGCGCGGCGCCGCAACCTTTGCGACCACGCGGCTGGAGGTCTGCGACAGCGCCTCCAAGTTGAAGGCCAGGTCCCCCGCCGATTGGAACCGCTCCTCCGGCCTCTTCTCCAGGCAGTGCCGCACGATCCGTTCCAGCGCCGGCGCTAGCGCGCTGTCCGGTGTCGAAAGCTCCGCCGGCTCCTCCTTGAGGATCGCGTTCATGGTCTCGACTGACGTCGCGCCCCGGAAGGCGCGCCGCCCGGCAAGCATCTCGTACAACACCGAGCCCAGGCTGAAAATGTCCGAGCGGTGATCCACCGCCTGCCCGCGCACCTGCTCCGGGGACATGTAGGCCACCGTCCCCAGCACCACGCCCGGTGAGGTCACCACCGTTTCCGTCTCGGCCTGCGCCGCGTCGGCGGCCACGGGCGATGGCTTCACCTTGGCTAGCCCGAAGTCCAGGATCTTGACGTGCCCATCTTTGGTGATGAACAGGTTCTCGGGCTTGATGTCGCGGTGGGTGATCCCCTTACCGTGCGCCGCCGCCAACCCCGAGGCCGCCTGGCGCGCAATGTCCACGGCCTTCTGCACGCCCAGTTTGCCGCCCTTCAGCCGCGCCCGCAGCGACTCGCCTTCCAGCAACTCCGACACCATGTACGGCACACCCTCGTCCGTGCCGATGTCGTAAATCGCCAGGATGTTGGGGTGATTCAACGCCCCCGCCGACTGCGCCTCCAAGGTGAACCGCCGCAACCGGTCCTTGTCGGCGGCGAACGATGGCGGGAGGACCTTTACCGCCACGTCACGGTTCAGACGAGTGTCGTGCGCCCTGTAAACCACGCCCATCCCGCCCTCGCCCAGCTTGTCGAGGACCTGGTAGTGCGAAATGGTTCGCCCGACCATCGCGCGGCCTCCTCGCGAGACCTCAATCTGAAGTCCCCATCCGGAGCATAAGTCTACTCCGCTTCCGCCGCCGGAGCAATGCGCCCCGTGAGACTCTTACGCGGAGACACTCCCGCTGCCAGGCCCACTCACTTCCGAACGAACCGGATGTTCTTGACCCGGCCCGCGTTCAGGCTCATGCCTGCCACCTTGCCTTCGCGGTCACGGGCAAAGGCCACCGAAAGCCCGCGCACCCGGAAATGATCCCGCACCGTGGGCTGAAGAGCGACAGTCGGAGCATTCTTGTGGCGGAAATACAGTTTCCCGCCCTCCAGCGCAACCCTGTAAGTCGCCTCCAGTTCCTCGCTGGAATACTCTCCGGCGTACTCTTCCAGCTCCTCGGGGCGCGGAGACACGAAATGCACTCTCTCGAAAACCTCTGGCCAGCTGCCTTCCACAGCCATCCGCAAACGCAAACCTCCGTCTGTCTTTTCGAAGGTCACATCAGTGGTCTTGGGACTATCGACCAGCCGGAACCGGGTCTGGTTCAGTGGCTCGAGTTGGCTGCGCTGGCCGGTATCGGTCATGATGAGCCTTCCGTTTTCCACCAGCAACTGCAGGGCGGCGCCGCTGGCCGCGTTCCAGTAAGTCCCCGTCTTCTCGCGAAGCTGCTCGATGGGCAGCTCCACCAAGGCCGGCTTCTGCGGGGTGTTCCCCGGCTCTGTGGCGAACTGATCCGCCAGATACAGGTCTGCAACCTGCCGGACCAGGCGGCTGGGACTTGCGCTGACCAGGTTGCACAGGCAGATCACCGAAAACTTCTGATCCGGAAACCGGATCATGTCCGCCCGGTAGCCCGTCCAGGAACCTCCGTGGCTCACCGTGCGCAGACCCCTGTAGCGCCCTACTACCAGACCGCATGCGTAGTCCAGCGTCTCTCCACTGTTGAGGACGCCCGGCGTCGTAATCTGCCGGATCAGCTCCTCACCCCCAACCCGCGCCTGGTAAAAGTTCCGATCCCAAAGCAGCAGATCTTCGACCGAGGTGTGGACGCCCCCGTCGCCCACCATGTCCAGGTTGCTCATGGCGATCTGGAAACCGCCTATGAAGTTCCTCACGTAGCCCGTGGCGCGGTCCTTCACGATCATCGTGTGGTCGTCGTGGAAGTGCGTGTGTTCCATCCCGAGAGGCTTGAAGATGTTGGCCTGGGCGAAGGCCCGCAGCGACTCCCCGGAAGCTCTCCTGACTACTTGCGACAGCAGAAAGTACCCCGAGTTGCTGTACAGGTGCTCGTCGCCCGGTTTGAAATTCAACTCCTTCTGACGCCCCAGCATGCGCAGCACGTCTTCGTCTCTGTAGTAATCGTCCCGGCCCACCCCGGCCAAAAACGCCAGCGCCAGATAGTCCCGTATGCCGCTGGTGTGATGAAGCAGGTGGCGAATCCGAATCGGGCTGCCATACTCGGGAATCTCCGGGACGTACTTGCGGATCCCATCTTCCAGCGAGAGTCTCCCCCGGCTGGCCAGCAGCAGGACGCTCATCGCCGTGAACTGCTTGGACATCGAGCCCACATCGAAAACGGTTTGCGGCGACAGCGGAATGTTGTGTTCGAGGTTCGCCATCCCATAGCCGCGTTGATGGATCAACTTGCCGTCCCGGATCACCCCCAGCACGCAGCCCGGCGACTCGCGCGTGTCCCAGGCGCTGAACAGTCCATTCACTTTGTCCGTCAACGCGTCCGCAAACAACGCGGGACTGAGGGCGAACGCCAGAAGGACGGAGCCCAACGACCTCATCTCACGGATTATGGCAACCTCAGAGAATCAGCGCAATTCGGGGACAGGCGACGAATTTCGTCTTCCAAATTCGTTGCCTGTCCCCGAATTGCCTAGCAGGAAGAACTTCTCCGGCGAAACTCGAACAATCCGGATCGGCAAAACCGCGAACTCAGAGCTGGCAGCAATCGTATAGGCTGGGGAAGGAGACAATTATGCGCAGATTCGCGGAAAGACACATAGGGCTGGTGGTGGTGTTCGCGGCGGCGGCGCTGGCGGGCCAGGGGCTTGCTCCGGCCAAACCGGCCCTGGAAGGATTCGACGCCTTCGTCTCCACAGCCCTGAAGGACTGGAAGGTGCCCGGGGTGGCGGTAGCCGTGGTTCAGGACGGCAAGGTCATCCTCTCGAAAGGCTATGGCTTCCGGGACGTGAAAAAGGAGGCGCCGGTCACCCCCAAGACGCTGTTTGCGATCGGCTCGATCACCAAGTCGTTCACCGTTACCTCGCTGGGAATCCTGGTCGATGAAGGCAAGCTGGATTGGGACAAGCCGGTGCGAGAATACATGCCAGGGTTCCGGCTCTACGATCAGGTGGCCACTGAGCGCATGACCCCCCGTGACCTCGTAACCCACCGCTCCGGCCTGCCGCGCCACGATTTACTGTGGTACAACTCGACCTTCTCGCGGAAGGAACTCTTCGAAAGGCTGCGCTATCTGGAGCCCAGCCGGGACTTCCGCAGCACTTACCAATACAACAACCTGATGTTCGTGACGGCGGGCTACCTGCTCGGGGAGCTCACCAGTTCCACCTGGGAAGACTTCGTGCGCCAGCGAATCTGGAACCGCATCGGGATGAAGGGGAGCAACTTCTCGGTGCGCGACTCCGAGAAAAGCGCCGACTTTGCGCTGCCTTACGTCAAGGTGAAAGAGGAGGTCAAAGAAGTCCCGTTCCGGGTGATAGACGACATCGGGCCGGCCGGGTCCATCAACTCGAATGTCGAGGACATGACCCGCTATCTGCTGATGCACATGAACAAGGGCAGGAGCGGGGAGACGCAGATCCTTTCGGAGAGCAACGTCCTCCAAATGCAGGCGCCGCAAATGGTGACGCCCGCCGGGCCGCTCCGCTGGAGCGAACTGGGGCATAGCAGCTACGGAATGGGGTGGGCCATTTCGGCTTACCGGGGCCACAAGCTGGTGAGCCACGGCGGCGCCATCGATGGCTTCGTCACCCTGGTCTCCTTCATGCCCCAGGACAAGATCGGGATGGTGATTCTCACCAACCTATCGGGAAGCCCTGTCTCGACAGTGCTCTCTTATAACCTCTTTGACCGCCTGCTGGGACTGGACCAGGTAGGCTGGTCCGAGCGGTTTCAGAAGGACCGGCAAGCCGGCGAAGCCTCCGAGCAGGAAGCCAAGAAGCAGGGCTTCACCACGCGCCGGGTCGGGACGCGGCCATCGCACGAGCTGAAAGAATACGCCGGAGAGTACGAGCATCCGGGTTACGGCATCGTGAAAGTCGCCCTCGACAGAGACGAGTTGAAGATGACCTACAACCGGATCACCGGCTCGCTGAAGCACTTTCATTACGACTACTTCGAGGTGGCGGAAGACCCGCTCATCCCCTTCCAGCGGATGAAGATCCACTTCGACACCGACGTCGAAGGCGAAATAGGCGGTGTCTCGATTCCACTGGAGACTAATGTCAAGGACATTGTGTTCACGCGGCGGCCGGAGACACTGGCCCGCAGCGTGCTTGCGACGCTGGCCGGGCAATACGAGCTGGCCGGCACGGCCATCACCATGTCCCTGCGCGAGGGGGAGAAGCTGTTCATCGAGGTGCCGGGGCAACAGACCCGCGAACTCGTCCCCGTGCGCGGCCTGCTGTTCCGCGTCAGCGGATTAAGCGGCTTCAGCGTGGAATTCAAGAAGGACGCCTCGGGCGCAACGACTGAGCTGATCCTCTACCAGCCTGGCGGGACGTTTGTCGTGAAAAGGAAGCCGTGACGGGTCCCCAAGCCAACGACGAACCGGTACGAATCCCGATCACCGACGTCTTCGATCTGCACAGCGTCCCGCCCAAAGAGGTCAAGCCGGTGGTCGAAGCTTATCTGGAGGAGGCGCACAGGATGGGGTTCACGGCGCTCCGCATCATCCATGGCCGGGGTATCGGCGTCGAGCGTGAGATCGTGCGGGCGGTGCTGGCGCGCACTCCCTTCGTGGTCTCTTTCAGCGACGCCCCGGCCGAGGCAGGCGGCTGGGGCGCCACCATCGTTACTCTGCGACAGGGGTAGAATCGTTTCTGCTGATATGACCACAACCCAAGTGCTCGCAATCCTGGTTCTGCTGATTTCGCCGCGGCTGCCCGCGCAAGACCAGCCGCAGATGGTCTGGGAGGGGCAGGTCGATGGCATCAGCGTACTCCGCGTTCACGGCAACCGCATCGATATCGAAGACCGTGAAGGCCTGCCCGTCCAGCGCCAGCGTTTCCGCTTCTTCGAGCGCCTGCCGGAGAGCCGCCAGATCGTGCGCCTGGAGGTCCTCGAAGGACGCGGCCCCGTCCACATCCTCGAGCAGCCGCGCCTGGAGAACAACTACACGCTGGCCGTGGCTATCGAAGATCGGCAGAGTGGTGGCTCGTTTTACTCGCTGGCCTTCTACTGGGAATCCGGGCGCGGCTTCTTGCGGCCTTCCGAACCCGGTCCCTCCTCCAGTTCCGACCGCAACGAAGGTCTGACCTGGAGTGGCCGCGTGGATGGCGAGGCCATCGTGAGCTGCCGCGGAGATTCCTGCGAGGCCGAGGCGACTCGGGGTGCGCCCGTGACCCGCGACCGCTTCCGTTTCTCGCGGCCCCTGCCGGCCCGCGATACCCTCGTCAGCCTGGACCGCAGCGAGGGCCGCGGCGAGATCCGGCTCATCCAGCAGCCCCGCGAGGAAAACGGATACACGGCGCGCGTCCTCATCCGCGACCCGCAGGGCGGCGGCGCCGACTATTCTTTTTCGCTGGCCTGGGCGCGACCGCCGCGCGACGATTCGGGTTTCGCCTTCGCCCGGCGCGGCCTCCTCTGGTCCGGCCGCGTGGACGGGCGCGTGCGCGTGATCGTTGAAGGGAACAGCGCCCGGGTCGAGGTACTCAGCGGCGCGCGTGTGGTTTCGGAAAGAGCGGATTTCACCCGGCCGCTTCCAGCCCGCAACAATCCCAACGCTACCATTCGCCGCCTGCGCGGGCGCGGGCGCGTCGAGATTGTCGAGTACCCCTCCAGCCGCAACCGCTACCGACTGGTGTTCGAGATCAACGACACCTCCGGCAGCGTGGATGACTACGAAGTCGAAGTCGGCTGGTGAACTTACGCCTCCCGGAACTTGAACACCGCTTGGCGAATCGGCGTTCCCAGCACTTCAATGCGCCTGAGGTCGCGCGTGCCCAGCCCCGCCTCTTCGGCTAGCCGCAGTGTGCTGTCGCAGCGCTCGAAAGGCGCCGTGCCGCGATCCGCCATGGGGTCGAATCCCATGAGCGCCGTCGAGACGGCATCCGTGGTCACGCAGTTGGTTCCGATCACCAGCACTCCGGGGCTGGCCGGCCGAATCCGCGGAAGCCAGGGTCCTTCGCCCCCGGCCATGGTCTCGATGCCGTCGATGATGGCCAGATGAATTGGCCGCGCCGCCACCAGGTCCACGATGATCCGCGGGAGGCGATAGCCATCCTGTCGCGGTGATTTGGGATCGTTTTCCACGATCCCGGCGGGCTGCCGGTGACCACGATGCAACATGTCCCGTCCGCCTCGTGGGAAACTCGCTCGGCTCCTTCTCCCCGGCGCCATCTCCGTAGATGGTGCAGGGTGTGTTCCCGAAGCAGTTTTTTATCGACAGCGTGACGCCCGTGTTGCCGTGCTCCTTGAGCTTGGCTAGCGAAACGAACACATCGCAGTCCTCGTAGGAGTGGTTCAGATAGTAAGTCTTGAAGATGTAGCCGCCGCCCGGAACGGGAAACTGGGAGTATTCCCTGCCCCGCCCCAGGTAGTTGGTATTCTCGAATTCCACCCGCCGCGCCGCGCTCAAGATCTCCTGCGGGTCCCAACCGGCCTGGAGAATGTACTCCTCGACCGGCTCTGCGGTGGACCACGGACTCTCCAGCAGCCGGATGCGCTCGGCGCCCGCCTTCCCCATCAGGTGCGCCGTGGCAGCGATCAGGCGCGGATGCGGCCACTGGGCCAGCTCGGCCGGCCGGTGCCCCATCCGGTACCAGGGGCTGCCAGTGAGGTTCAGTTTGACTGCGACCGTCTTCCCCTTCACCAGACGGCCCAGCCCGCCCAACTGGTCGAACATGCGCTCCAGCGTGGGCAGCAGTTCGGCGCCGTAGGTCTTGCATTTGGCCACTGCTACCGGTGCGGTCGGCGCTTGTGCAGCACGGCCCGCCGGTGGCACCCACAGGCTGGCTGCCGTCACTCCAAACCCTGAGAGCCACTGTCTGCGAGTGATGTCCTTCTGCATTCTCTACTTCTCCAGTTCTATGGCCGCGTACACCGCAAACGGCGGCAGATGGATCTCGACTCCGCGGTCCACCGCTTCCACCCCCAGGGGCGCCGGGGCCTTGCTTTCCAGGGTCCACAACCGCGCCGCCCGGTAGCGCTCCGGGAACTTCACCGAAACCGGGTGTCCCGCTGGCCGCATCGAGTAGTTGACGATCTGCACCAGCGCCTTCTTGCGGTCCTCAGTGATGGTGTAGTAGGAGTTCATCGAGGCCGCGTTGAAGAATTGCAGCGGATTGTAGCGATGGCTTAACAACAGGTGCGCGTCCCGGGCGACCTCGTAAGGATCCTGGGTTTCCTCCTTGGCCACCGCCAGCCGCCCCTTCCCCAGCCGGCGGACCTGGTAACGCTTGTAGGGGTCGCCGTTCGCCGGCGTACCCTCCGTGGGCGGCCACTTCGACCCAACCACTAACAATCCTCCACCCTTCGCAAACGCCAGCAGCTTAGCCCGCAGCTCGGCGCTGGGAGGCTCTGGATCCGGATAAATGATGGCCTTCAAGCCCTCCCAGGAGGCGCTCTCCCACCGCCCTTTCTCGATGATGCGCGCGGCCAGAGGCCGGCGGGCCAGCAGGTTCAGGATCTCCCCGCTCAGGAATTCGTTTTCGCCCGAAAAATCGGAAATCACCGCCGCTACGCTGACCAGCCGAAGCTCCCTCCAATTCCGGTGAGCTTCGAAGAATTCGATTGCGCCGCTCAGCTTCTTCCAGGCATCGACGGCCTGGGAATCCTGCGTTACCAGCCCGGCCCGCTGGCGCTCTGCGAGCGAAATCACCCAGCGTGCCCCGTAGACTTCCGCATCCGCCACGGCGAGGGCGTAAGAGTCAGAGCGCAGGAAGGCGTCTTTCTCGGACGGCTCGGCTACCACCCAGATTGTCTTTGAAGGCGCGCGCGCCCGCGCTAGTTGAACGAACCAGCCGTTGGAGTCGACCCACGGCATTCCAGTCGGTCCGGCGCCCGCTTCCTCGCGCAGCGGAATGCCCGGCCAAACACCCTCAGCGATGGCCAAGACCGGACCGGGTGCGGCCCAGGGAACCTGCGATCGCTCGGTCCACCAGATCACCGGGAACCCTCCCTGCACCTCGGCGTCGCTCGCCACGGCGGAAAAACCGGCTGCCTGTGCGCTGGCCACCGCCGCAGACCTGTCGGCGCCCGTGCCCACCAGCGCTACCAACGCCAGTCCTGCCGCCCGGGCCCGATCCACCACCGGCCTGAGTCGTTGCCGCCCGGCAGGCTCGGCCCATTTGAGAATCAGACAATTGATCGGTGTCCCCTTCAGCAGGTCCAACAAGGCTGGCTCCTGCCACTCACCCGGCCAAAGAAAGGGAATCCAGTCGCTCATTCCGTCCATACGAAACTGCAAGGATAACACTGAAGTGCGGCGCCGCTCCCGGTCGCCCTTCATGGCGCGCGCCATCTGCGCAATATGTGGATCACAAACCAGACCCCGAGGATCACCACCAGCACCGGGACGACGCCCATGATCCACCAGGCAGTGCCCTCGGGTTCGACCAGAACACGCTTGCCGTACCGCCGCTTGTAGTGGTCCAGGATTTGGCGATCCGATTTGCCTTGCGCGACCATAGCTCGAAGCTCGGCTCTCATAGCGACCGCGGTTTCGCTCATATGGCGAGCCAGAGTCTCCTGGTAGCAGCACGGCGCCAGCAAGGAATTCTCCAGTCGCGAGATCCTGGCCTGCTGTTCGGTTGGGTCGCCAGTGATCAGAATCAAAAGGACGAGAAACAGGCAAGGCATTCCCGGTTCCCTCGAAGTACTGTAGCAGCTTGAAGAGTGAGCGAGCCTGGTCGGCGTGACGCAATCGTAGTTGGATGGCACGGGCTATGGGGCCAAGTCTAAGCCCAGCAAGGGATTATGGACGCAGGCCGACTCAGTGGCCGGAAGCGGCGGGGGGCAGGGTGAAGAAGGCGCTTTTTTCTTGACTTGTGCTAGATTACTAGTACACTATATCTATAGATGATTGGAAGGATGCCAAGCGCCGCTGAGCCATTCCAGTTCCGGCTGGATCTGCGGAGTGGGGTACCGGCCTACCGCCAGATCATCGATCAGGTCCTGGTGGGGATCGCCTCCGGCGCCCTGAAAGGGGGAGAGCAACTGCCAACGGTCCGCCAGGCGGCCGTGGACCTGTCGATCAACCCGAACACCGTGATGCGGGCCTATCGGGAACTGGAGATCCGGGGCATCCTCACCACCCAGCAGGGCACCGGCACCTTCATCACGCCCACCGAGGTGAAACCGGACGAGGCCGAGCGGCAGCGCCGGCTGAGCGTGCTGGCGGGCGAGTTTGCGGCACGGGCCGCTACCGAGGGATTCCAGCTTCAGGAAGTCATCGATCGATTGAACGAACTCATACCAGAACAAGAGAGGAGATAAGGCCATGCCAGTTGTTCCAATTCTTCCGATTCCAAATTCCAGAACACCACACCCGAAGGTGAAATCCCAGGCCGCCAGCCCCATAGGGATTGCGCTTCTTGTGCTTGTGGCCACGGCAGGCACGATTGTGTCCGCCCTGGTCAACCGCCGTGCGCCGGTAGTGGCGAGCATGGTGCTGGGCTTTTACCTGATGTTCGCCATCAAGGTGGCGGACCAGTGGGAGAAGTGCGCCGTCCTGCGGCTGGGACGCTACCGTGGCCTGCGGGGGCCGGGCATCTTCCACATCATTCCAGTCGTCGAGACGATCAGCCGCTTTATTGACCAGCGCGTCCGCGTTACCGATGTGACCGCCGAATCGGCTCTCACCAAGGACACCGTGCCGGTCAACGTGGACGCCATCGTCTTCTGGGTGGTCTGGAACGCCGAGAAATCCATCCTGGAGGTCCAGAACTTCTATGACGCGATCACGCTGAGCGCGCAGACGGCGCTGCGGGAGTCCATCGGCCGGCACGAGCTGGCGCAGATGATCACGGAGCGCGAAACGCTGGGCCGCGAGCTACAGCGCATCTTGGACGAGAAGACCAACCCGTGGGGCATCACGGTGCAGTCGGTGGAGATTCGGGACGTGCGCATTCCCCAGGAACTCGAGGACGCCATGTCGCGTCAGGCGCAGGCGGAGCGGGAGCGCCAGGCGCGCATCATTCTAGGGACGGCGGAGACGGAGATTTCGAGCAAGTTCGCCGACGCCTCGCGTGTTTACCAAGACAATCCCATTGCCTTGCACTTGCGGGCCATGAACATGCTCTACGAGGCCATCAAGGAGAAGGGCTCCATGGTGATCGTGCCCTCGTCGGCGGTGGAAACCATGGGGCTAGGCGGGACGCTGGCCACCGCGGCGCTGGCCGGACCGCCGCGGTAGGAGCCTGCCATGCCTCGCCCAGTTTCCGACAGAGGCCTGCTGGCCTTCATCGCGGCCGTACTCCTGACATGGGTTGTACTCAGCGCGGTCCAACCCGCCGTGGAGTTCTACGAGGACGAGTGGGCGGGCACCCTCACTGTGATCCTCAGTGCCGGGGGCGTGGAAGTGGGAACCCTGCAACTGCATTTGAAGGTGCCGGGCGATGATGACGCACGGTTTCCTGCAACGGCAGAGGTGGCATGGCGAACACTCTGGTCAAGACTCTGATCTTCACCATCCTGGTGCCCGGCATGGTCGCGGTGGCGGTCCCGTACTGGTTGCTGGGGTCCGGCGGCAGACCGGACAGCTCCTGGTGGCCCATCGGAGCGTTGCTGATCGCGCCGGGCGCAGCGTTGTATCTATGGTGCGCCTGGGCTTTTGTGACGGCGGGACAGGGAACCCCGGCGCCCATTGATCCGCCCAAGCGGCTGGTGGCGACAGGGCTGTATCGAATGGTCCGAAATCCCATGTACGTCGGGGTCCTGCTTATCCTGCTGGGCCAGAGTATCGTTTTCGCGTCACTGACTCTGCTGGGTTATGCTCTGTTGGCCTGGATGTGCTGCCACCTGTTCGTGGTTCTCTATGAAGAGCCGGCGCTGCGGCGCAAGTTTGGGCGGTCTTATAAGGAGTACTGCAAGAGCGTTCCCCGGTGGATCCCTCGGGTGTAGGCGCGCGGGCCGCGTTGCGGGGGTTGATCGGCCGGCGCGAGCCCGCGGATCGAGATGGCCCGGCTACTTCCCCTTCGGGTAGCCAATGGATTGGGCGTAGGTCACGTGTTGCTCGGGGCGCAGCTTCAGGGTTTTTTCGATGGCGGGCCGGTCAATCCCACCGCGAACCACGGCTGACAGCCCTTCGGAGGCGCAGAACAGGTACACGTTCTGGGCGATGAACCCGGTGTCGGCCGCAGCGGTGACCGCTTTATTCTGGTCGGACTGGCCGCCCATCTTGGCGTAGTCGGCCACATAGACCAGGTTCACGGCGGCAGCGGCGACGAAGGTTTGGGACTGCGATCCCGTAGCGGCGCGGAGGTCGCCGGGCGCAACCGGCTCGAGGCGGTTCTGTTTGGCGTCCCACAGATATGCGCCTTCGGGCAGCACCACGTACATCTCGAGCTCCTGCCGGTTGGAGGAGGAAGGAGCGGTGCGCCGGCCGTCCTGGCGGTTGATGCCGAAGCCCGCCCATAGCAGGTTCGACAAGACCTGCAACGGCAGAGGTTGCGCGCTGAACTCCCGCCCGGACTTCCGCTCCTTTAGGACTTGCATCAGCGGACGCCCGCCCTCGGTCTGCGGTTTGGGAAGCGCGACCGGCTCCGGCCCTTGCGCCCCGGGAACAATGCTGCTGAGAAGGAAACTGACGAAAAGGAAAAGGCGACGATGTAGCATGAGATTGATTGTACCGGATGCGTCACTCTAATATCTGCCCGCGCTTTCCGTAGCGGCCGTGGCGGCCGGCTCGGCGGGGGATTGAGTTTCATCCAGCTTGAGTACCTGCCCGCCTGATTCCACAGTCCACGATCCTACTCCGAGATCTCGATGGAGGGGCCGGTGGGCGCGCCGACTTCGGCCAGCCGGGCGATGGTGTCGCGGGCCATCTGGTAGAAGCCGGCGGCGTGGGGGTCGTTGGGGTCGCGCAGAGCGACCGGGTGACCTGAATCTCCGCCGATGCGGACTTCCGGATCCAGCGCCAGCTCGCCCAAAAAGTGCACGCCCATCTGGACAGCCGTCCGCCTGCCGCCGCCGTTGCTGAAGACGTCGATGCGTTCGCGACAGTGAGGGCACACCAGATAGCTCATGTTCTCGACGATGCCCAGGATCTCGACGCGTACCTGGCGGAACATATGCACGGCCTTGCGCGCATCCTCCAGCGAGACGTCCGAGGGCGTGGTGACCACAATGGCGCCGCTGAGCGGGGCGGTCTGCATGAGCGACAGTTGCACGTCTCCGGTGCCCGGAGGAAGGTCGATCACTAGATATTCCAGCTCACCCCAATCCACCCGGTGCAGGAATTGCTGGATGACGCCGTGCAGCAGGGGACCACGCCAGATCAGCGGCCTGTCGCCCGGACTGATGAATCCCATGGACATGAGCTTGACCCCAAAGCGTTCCAGGGGCTGTATGCGGTCCCCGATGGTGCGGGGGACATCCTCCACGCCCACCATGATCGGCACGTTGGGACCGTAAACGTCCGCGTCCAGCAGCCCCACCCGGTGGCCGAATTTGGCCAGCGCAATCGCCAGGTTCACGGCCACGGTGGTTTTTCCCACGCCACCTTTGCCGGAGCCAACCGCGATGAGATTGCGCACGCCAGGGATGGGGAGCTTGTCCAACCCCTCCGGTTGTGTCGAACCCATTACTTCCATCCTAGCGCGGTTCTGTCAGGTAGTCCCACTGGCGAGCGGCGCGCTCCAGAAGGCCGGGTACATCTTGCTGGAGGAGGTAGCCGGCGCGAGCCAAATCGCCCGCGGCGGCTGCGACTTTCTGGAGATAGGCCTCGCGGCTGTTGTACCGCTCCTGGATGGAAGGGCGCGGGTCCAGGTTCTTTTCGCGTTCCGCCTTGGTTCGGGCAAAGGGGAGAAAGGAACCGGCCATGCTGAACAGCTCGTCGGACGCGCCCAGCTTAGGATCGCGCAGGTTCCAGCCGGTGTAGGTGGCCAGAGGAACCTGCACGTCCGGAACGCGGATTCCAGCGGTCTCGTTTCCATCCTCGTCCACCTGGGGCACGAGGACTGGAAACGCCGTGCCCAGGGTGGGCGGCTCCAGGCTGACGATGCCTCGCGTGCGGAACTGGGGGCCGTAATCGACCCGGTAGGCTTGCTTGATCAGGGTGGGGAAGGCCACGTCCGGAATCCTTGGGAAGCGCACCGCGCTGAGCGGCACTAGAGCGTGGTCCGCGATTCTTGGATACGCCGACGGCGGCGGCTCTCTGCCCGTGGCCAGCCACTGATGCATGGCCAGCAGCAGGGCTCGCATCGACCACCGGTGATCATTGGGGTTGGAGAGATTCTGCGTGCCGCTCCGCGGGGAGGAAACGCGGCTGGCCCGTGCTGCGAGCCGGCCAGCAAGTAGATGCGCGTGCCGGGCGCCAGCGGCATATCCCGGCGGCCGTCCAGGGAGGTGTGCGTCAGCGAGGCTGCACGGCCATAGTACTCGTAAGAGGAATTCGTGTAAAAGATCTTGGGTGTCACGCCTGCTTTGGCGGCCCGCACCAGCAGGCCATCACTCATGCCCGTCTCCGGGTCGGTTTGTTCCAGATCGGAGAACGGAAAGATGTCTGTGGGGTAGAAGGTGTTCATGAACGGGTGACCGTCCCGGGAGGGCTGCGCGAAGCGATGATTGAAGCTGCCACGCCCGGCCCCAGCCACGTGCGCCATGATTCCGTTGAAGACCGGCCGGTTCTGCTCATCCTGGTTGAACCCGTAGTAGAGGAAGGTTCGCAGAAAGCGCCCGCTCTGGGATGATCCGAAGCCGATGGCGCGCTTGAGGTGTTGCCGCTGATCGGCGAGTGGGAGGTGATCCTCCTCGGGCGCGCCGCCATACTTGAGGAACGAGATGAGATCGCGAACGGCCGCCGGTCCCAAACCCACCAGAACCGGATCCTGGGCCCGGTAGACGATCTCGTAAATCTTCCCCGGCTCGAAGCCGGTTTCCATGAGGACCCGGGTTCGGCCCTCGGAGAGCTTCCACTGGCTGCGCGGGATGGTGCGCCGCGCGCCCTGGGCTCGGTCCCGGACCGTCAGCTTCAAATCGGCATCGGCGGGATCGAGCACCGGGTAGGCGACCAGCATGGTCCGGTCGGCCACGGAGAAGCTCTGCGTCTCGCGATCGGGTACGAACTCGGATCGCACCAGACCGGTCAGGTTCTTGACGGCTGGCGCGTAGAGACGCAGCAACTCGGGCTGGCGTGGCACATCGAATTGCCAGCCCAGCCAGAGCAGGGTGAAGCCTTGTTCGAGCAGCAGGTTGTCGCCGAAATGCGCGGCTGTGCGCGGGTCCGGCGATGTTTCGGCCAGGTTGAACATGCGAAGCATGCCTTTGCCGCCGCGGTTGGAGACCTCGAAAAGAATAGTCCCGTTACCGGTCTTGGGGTAGCGCGGTTTCAGCACGTAAAGGTCGGCGGAGAACTCGACCTTGCCCTCCTCGTTGCGCGGGGCCAGGTCGATGTCGGAAATGATCCGGTTCGCGGGCAGGCTCGGATTCACCGCAAAATAGGCCCGGCCCACGATGCGCTCGTATGGCCCGGCCGTGCCGAACGGCTTTCCATCCAGCACGTCGCTGCGCTCCTGGACTTCGATGCGGACGAGCGAAGCAGGTACGGAAACGCACCACAACAACAGGCCCGGAAGGGCGCGTCGGAGCATGCTGCTATTAGAGAACCGCGCTCAAGCCAGAGTCAAGCCGGCCTGGGCGCGCAACGACAGATCGGCGAACTCGCCGCGCTCGAACTTGGGGAAAGCCGCGGCGGCAATCATGGCAGCGTTGTCGGTGGCCAGCGCAGGCGCGGGGAAGTGCACGAAGCAGGGGAGCTGAGCGCTCTCGGCTGCCGAGCGCAGCCCCGAATTGCAGGCCACGCCGCCGGCAATGATGAGCGATCGGGCCTGGATGTCCTCCGCGGAGGCGGCGGCGCGGCGCAGCAATTCCGTGATGACGGTCCTCTGGAAGCAGGCCAGCAGATCCAGGGTGGCCTTGGGAGTGACCTCCAGCCACTGGTCGAGAGATGGGCGCGGCTGACGCCGCAGCAGCTCCCGGCGCGCTTCGATTTCCCCCGCCAGGTCTCTCTGCTCGACCCAGCGCAGCACGGCGGTCTTCAATCCACTGAAACTGAAATCGAGCGGGTTGCCTTTCATTCGGGTCAGCGTGAAGCGAATGGCGCCGGGGTCGCCGTGCGGCGCCAGCCGGTCGATCACCGGGCCGCCCGGGTAAGAGAAACCCAGCAGCTTGGCCACTTTGTCGAAGGCCTCGCCGGCCGCGTCGTCGCGAGTCTTGCCTAGAAGGCGGTAGCGGAATCCCTCCTCGACTTCGAACAGGTGCGTGTGGCCGCCGCTGACCACCAGGGCCAGGGCCGGGTACTCGACCGGGGAGCCGCTCTGCTTGGCCTGCGAGATCACCGCGTGGATGTGACCCTCGATGTGATTGACGCCGATCAGCGGGAGCTGGCGAGCCAAGCACAGGGCCTTCCCGTAGGTGATTCCGACCAGCAGCGAGCCCACCAGGCCCGGACCAGCGGTCACGGCGACCGCCGACAGGTCCTGGTAATCCGTGGCGGCCTGCTCGAGGGCCAACCGGACCACAGGCACGATGGCGCGTAGGTGTTCCCGCGAGGCCAGTTCCGGCACCACTCCGCCGTAGCGGCCATGCGTGTCTAACTGCGAGGCCACTACTGAAGAGAGAACCACCGTGCCGGCCTCGACCACGGCTGCCGCGGTTTCATCGCAGGAGGTTTCGATGCCTAGAATGCGCCTGCTATTCTGCGTAGGAGGCATGCAGCTCTCCGATTTCGATTATCGCCTGCCGGTGGAGCGGATCGCACAGCGCCCCCTGGAAGACCGAGCCGCCTCCCGCATGCTGGTGCTGTATCGCAATGAACAGCGTTGGGAAGACCGCCTGTTTCGCGAGTTTCCCCAGTTCTTGCGGGCCGGGGATTGCCTGGTCTTGAACGACTCGAGAGTCTTTCCCGCGCGGCTTTATGGCCGGCGCGCCGGCGTCCGGGCGCTCAGGGTGGGCAAGAAGAATCCGGCGCGCAAGCAGCATCTGACCAGGCGCGTCGAGGTGTTCTTGCTGCGTCCCAGCGCGGAAGATCCGTGTATCTGGGAGGCTCTGGTGCGGCCCGGCCGGAGGATGCACCTCGGCGAGAAGGTCAGCTTCGATCAGGATTTGGAAGCCGAGATCATTGGGCGCGGCCCGTTCGGAGAGCGAACCATCCGGTTTCACTACCACGGAGACCTGCACGAGAAATTCAACCAGATCGGGCATGTGCCTCTGCCGCCCTACATCCGGCGGCCCGACGAGTCTGGAGATCGGGAGCGCTATCAGACCGTGTATGCCTGCCAGCGGGGCTCGGTGGCGGCCCCGACGGCGGGCCTGCATTTCACCCCTGAAGTCCTGGAGCAATGTCGCGCTGCCGGGACCCAGATAGCCTATCTCACTCTGCACGTGGGGTTGGGCACCTTCCAGCCCATCCATATCGAGCAGCTCGAGCAGCACCGCCTGCATCCGGAGATCTTCCGGATCACCGAGGAGAACGCGCGCAGGATGCGGGCGGCGACCAGGCTGGTGGCGGTGGGCACCACTTGCGCAACTGGGGAATCTTAACCTCGGGCGTTCAAGAGGACGGGTCGATTGATGAATCGCGGTTGCGACTTTTTGCGGAGTTGAAGCGACTGGATTTCGCTCGACTGAAGGGCGCGATATCGCAGAAACTGGCGGGTATGAGTCCTTCAGTCGCAATGGAAACGGAAGAGGAGTTTCGTTACTCCGAATACCAGGCGCTGCTGGTCCCTCCGCGTGATGTCGAGGACGAGTTTGTCACAAACGGCAGGACATCGCCTCATACAGCGAAGAGGTTCGCAAATATATAGACCAACTCGTGCTTGTTGAGAAACTCGCCGAAACGCGGGCCTTGACCGGCTTCTCTCGCATCAACCCACCACCATATCGCGAGTTTGATCGGCAAGACCAGTCACAACTGAGTCTGACATCGCGTTCCTGGCTGCCAGCGGTGCGAGTCTACGGTGAGGGTGTCTTCCTGTCGCTCAAGAAGACCGCTGTCGATGCGTGGACGACAGACCAGGTGTCGAAGCGATATGAGGAGATCGTGCTGAACCATGCACGGATCTACCAGAAACTCGGCCGCAAGCCTCGCACCATCCCGCCACGATTCTTCTTGTTGCATACACTCGCTCACATCTTGATACGCCAACTGGCTTTTGAGTGTGGCTACGGCAGCTCATCGTTACGCGAGCGTCTGTACTGCTGGGACGAACCAGGCAAGGAGATGACGGGACTGCTGATCTACACTGCCGCAGGAGACTCCGAGGGCACGATGGGCGGACTTGTTCGGCAGGGGAAGCCGGGCCGCTTCGAGTCGGTCCTCTCGGCGCTGAAAAGCACAATGGTGCTCGTCCGATCCGCTCTGCATCGAAAGTCGTGGTCAGGGGATTGACTCGTTGAACCGGGCCGCGTGCCACGCATGTGCATCCTCCCGGAGACGAGTTGCGAAGAGGGTAACCGCTTCCTTGACCGTGCGGCGCTGATCGGTACCCCGGAGGCTATGAGAATCGGCTTCTTCGAGGACACGTAGAAGATTCTAACTGGAGCTATCTGACGGGATCGAGGAATGCTGTAACCGACCATCGGCTCAAAGGCACTTGCGAGCACAGACGCGGTTATGTTCAATACAAGACACCCCCAAACGAGAGTCGGGCCAATGTAGAAAAGCGCATGTGGGATGGTCGTGAAAACGGTTGTCTTTCGTGGTCACTCAAGGACCTTCTGGACTGGGTGTTCTTCTGGGTTGACGCGCTCGCGCTGCTGCTGCTGGCGCCCCTGTTCCTGCACTTCACGCTGTTCTTTCCGGATCGGCCGCGCGCCTGGGTGGAGGGCCGGATGGGCCCGTTCGTGGCGCCGCTGATCTACCTGCCGGCGCTGCTGATCGCGGCGGCGCGGATCTTCGCCGTGGCGCGGGCGGGCCAGGACGCGTCGTTCTACATTTCTGGCGTCATGGGGACGCTCGAGCGGATCGAGCCGCTGTACCTGTCCCTCTGCCTGCTGGCGGGCCTCGCGGTGCTCGTCCGGGCGTTCAGCCAGGTGCGGTCCGGCACCGCGCGGCGGCAACTGCGCTGGATCGTGTGGGGCACGCTGCTCGGCGGGGCGCCGTTCGCCGCCGGGTATGCGCTGCCGTTCGCGCTGGGGACGACACCGACGCTCGCGATGCAGCTGACGGCGATCCCGCTGGGACTGATTCCGCTGGCGTTCGCGAGCGCCCTGGTCCGCTACCGCCTGATGGACGTCGAGGTGATCGTCAAGCGGATGCTCGTCTACGCGGCCGCCGTGTCGGCGATCCTGGCGATCTACGCGGTGCTGCTGCGCGCGGCGGGAGCGGTCTTCCTGGAGGATTCGCACAAGTACAACACGGTGATCGCGATGCTCGCCACGCTGGTCGTGGTGCTGCTCGCGCGGCCGGTGAAGAACGGCATCCAGAACATCATCGACCGCGCCTTCTACCGCGATCGCTACGACTACCGGCGAGCGCTCTTGGGCTTTGCCCGCGATCTGAACGCGGATCTGGATCTCTACCGGCTGAGCGAGCGGCTCGTCGCGCGCGTGACCGAGACGCTGCTTGTCGACCGGATGGCGATCCTGCTCGTCAACGATCGGACGGGCGAGTTCACGAGCATCCGTACCGTCGGCTTCGGGCGCGGCCTTGTCGCGCTGGCGCGCGCCTCGAGTTCGGGCTCCGCCTCAAGAGCGGCCAGAGCGTGGCGCTCGACGACCCTGGCGTGACCCGCGCGTTCAACCCGGACGAGGTGGAGCACTGGCGCGACCGGGGTATCTACTACTTCATCCCGTGCGTGTCGAAGGACGGCACGAACGCAGCGCTGGCGCTCGGGCGCAAGCGGAACGGCGAGCCGCTGACGAGCGAGGACCTCGCGCTGCTGACGGCGGTGGCGGGACAGGTGGCGATGGCCATCGAGAACGGCCGGCTCTACCAGCAGCTGCACGTGAAGGCGGAGGAGCTGGACCACCTGCGCGAGTTCAACGAGAGCATCCTCGAGTCGCTGGACGCGGGGCTGATCGTCGTGGACCGCGACGACCGGATCATGCGGTGGAACCGCGCCCTTGAGCAGATCTACGGCCTGCCGCGCGCGGAGGCGGTGGGGCGCGCGCTCGACGAGGTCTTCGACGTCGGGTTCGTCCTTTCGGCAAGCCATTGCTGAAAGTTTTTGATGCCGCCGGCGGCTATGAAAAAAACGAAAGGAAGCACGCAGAAGGAGATAGCGGTCAAAGTAGAGAGGCGTGAGGACGTGAAGCGCGGTTTGCAGGATAAAAATGATGAAAAGAAGGGTGATTTCGGGGCGTTTTCGCGCGCCGCGGAGTCCGAATATCGAGGAACGGAATCAGAAGCGGGCCGATGATTTGTAAAACGCCGGGTATGTATAAAATTCCCGAATGGCTGCCGGGGACTGCGATTTTTATATTGATCCACAGAACCTGAAAAATGTATCCGGCGCGTTGCGCGAAGGAATGGATTGCCGGCGGAGGACATTGAACGCGTCGTAATTGAAAATATGCCCTGAAAGTCGCCCGCAGCGAAACGGTCGATCAACATTCCGCGGAATAAGCGGGAAATCCCCGCCGAACTGATCCGAATAAAATGGAGAGCCGAACACGATATAGCTGCGGATCAGGAAAGGGAGGACTGGAATCAGCGCGGCGCCGAAGAGTTTAAGGCCGGAGCGCCGAACAGCGCGCGGCGCCTGTGGATGAACATCCATATCAGCGTGGCGGGTATCAGCATGACGCTGTTGTTGCGGATAAGGTACGCGAGCGCCATCAGAAGCCCCGCCGCTGGATACTTTTCTTTGAGGAGCGCGTACGCGAATAGTATATAGAAGATCACCTGCCATACTTCCGGCTGGCCGGGTACATGAGCGTGTATGTCCGAAGAATTGTGGGGGAAAACAGAATCAGAAGCGCGGAGAAGAAGCCGATAGCCGGGTCGAAGAGTTGTTCCCCGACTCTGAAAGTCACAAGGGGAAGCAGAAACAGGCCGATGAAGGCGGGAATGATGAACGTCCATTGCGTGGCTCTGAAGACGGCGTAGAATGGCACGAGGAAGAACGGATAAAGGTTCCGCGCTGAGCCGCGGGATGCGGAAGCGGCTGGTTTTTGATTGTGTACGCGCGGATGAGGTCTTCGCGGAGTTCGCCGCGCTCGAAAATGTTGCGGGCGATGCCGGCGTATTCGAAAGAGTCGCCGTCTGTTACGGGCGCGCGCGCAAGGAGAAATAGATGGAATAAGCAGAAAACCGCCGAGATGACAATCAGCGCCTTCCAGTATCTGCCTCGGTTTTTTTGCAGGCTGTCCATGTTTTGTCCGCCGCTTCCGGCGATTAATTATATAGGACGTCCGGCGCGATGAAAAGCTGGAGTTGATGAACCGAGCGGCTGAAAGCGTTTTGAAAAACGTAATACTTCGGCTATAATAAGTGCGGAAGGCCGGGCGCGGCGGCGTGCTTCGGACGGAGGCCGGCTGATTGTCTGAAACGACATACGGAAGAATAATCACGAAAACCCGGAGTATATGTCCCGAATGCGACGGGGTTGTCGATGCGCGCATAGCGGAGCGCGGCGGCCGCGTTTACATCACGAAGCAATGCCCGGAGCATGGAGAGAATGAGGCGCTGCTTTCGGCGGAAGCCGGATTTTTCATGCGGTGCAGGGAAGAATCCGTCGGCGCGCCCGTTGGAATGGACTGCGACGTGACCGGCTGCCTGACGTGCATGAGGCACGTCGACCGCGCGAAGACGATAATGATCGACGCGACGGAAAAGTGCAATCTGCGCTGCACGGCCTGTTTCACAAATACGCACACGGCGGAGAAGCGCGATCCGACGATCGATGAAATATGCGGCGGTCTGAAGGAGTGGAAAACGCGGCCGGCGGTGCTGCTGTGCGGCGGCGAGCCGACGGTGCGGCCCGACCTGCCGGAACTGATCCGCGCGATCACTTCGCTCGGTTTTGTCGTGAAGATGGCGTCGAACGGGATCAAACTCACCGATAAAGAATATGTGAGAAGTCTGAAAGACGCGGGGCTTGACTGGGTGCTGTTCCAGTTCGACGGATTTTCAGACGAAATCTACAAGCAGACGCGCGGGCGCGAAATGAAAGCGTTGAAGGAAACCGCGCTGGAGAATCTCCGCGAGGCCGGGATCAAGGTGTGCCTTGCGATGATGGTCGTGAAGGGCTGAACGACGGCGAAATCGGACGCACGATCGATTACGTCATGCGGAGCGACAACATAATGCACATCGGGTGTACCGTGTTG
>CAVRZY010000295.1:0-5473 GCA_963725415.1 uncultured Acidobacteriota bacterium
TCCCCGTTCGCTCCTCCAGTTTCTTCAACACCAACGCTCCCCCATCGGAGGTGATGTCGCCCCCATCGAAGCGCCAGACCAGTTCCCGTCCTCCCAATTTCTGCGAGGCTTCCAGCGGCTGAGCCAGGGGGTTGAATCGTCTCGGAGTCCGTAACGGAGTGATCACCAGTCCCATGCCGATCAAGACGCCAGGCGGCATGTGAAGGTAACATCATTTGGCAAAATGTTCTATAATTCCTGGCAGTACTACGGTATTAAGACAGTAGGAAGCAGAATCTGTATAATTTGTATAAATCATGCCCTCGCGCAAAGCACCCCGCCCGGCCCTTCCCGGCGCCCCCGCCCAACACTTCCGCCAGGTCCGGCAAGAACTCCACCAACTGGACTTTTTCCTGAAGGGAACCGTCTTGAAGCGAATGATGAAGTGCGGCCAACCGCGGTGCGCCTGCCACCGCGATCCTTCCCAGCGTCACGGCCCTTACTTTGAGTGGACCTACAAGGTCAAGGGCAAGACGGTCAACGTTAAGCTCAGCCCGCAAGCCGCCCCGCTCTATCAGGCCGCCACCAAACAGCACCGTAAACTCAAGGCCATTCTGGCTCGGATGGAGCGCCTGTCGCGAACTGCGCTAGCTCGCCTGGCGAAGCAGGCAGAGAATACCGACTGACCTCGGGATGCGCCACCTGCTCGTACCACAGACTGTTTTCCGCCCTCCGGCTACCGCCAGTCGCCTATCCAGCCTGCTCTCCGTCACTTGCGCTCGCCGCCCTCGCTCAGCGAGCCGGTTCGATGAGAAATCCGGGTTAACCTGCTCGTTGAGCCGTTTCGTCGTCACCCGATAGACTCAGCGAGGTCCGCGTCGAGCATGACCCGGTGGCCGCGGATGAAGAGGATCCGTATTTGTTTACCGGCCTGAGGATGCCGTGAAATCAGCCGGTTGAAGATTTCGCTGAACAAAAGCTGCCGTTTCGGCTACCGTAGACTGGATGAAAGAATCTGGCCACGGTGACGCAGCCGAACGCCGGGAGCCGTCCGAGGTCATCGAGGAATTCGTCTCCAAGCGAGAGTTGGAGCGGGCGCTGCGGGAGATCGAGCGGCTCCAGCAGGAAAACCAGCGGCTGCGCCAAGAACTGGAAGTGGCTTGGCGCGCCGCCCAGCGGCAGGCGGCGCCGTTCTCGCGCGGCGAGCCCAAGCGGAATCCCCAGCGCCCGGGCCGCAAGTGCGGGGCGCGCTATGGAGCGCATCGGCGGCGCGCCGTTCCCGAGCAAGTGGATGAAGACTATCGCGCTGCGTTGCCCGAGCAGTGCGGGTGCGGCGGCCGGATCGGCTGGGAACAGAGCAAGCCGCAGTATCAGGAAGAGATCGTGCGGCGCAAGATTGTGCGCCGGTTCGTGGTCGAGATTGGCCACTGCCGAGACTGCGGCAAACGCTGGCAGGGGCGGCACCCGTTGCAAACTTCCGATGGCCTGGATGCCTGCCAGGTGCAGTTGGGGCCGGAGGCGCTGGCGTTAGGGGCCCAATGGAACAAGCAACTGGGATTGTCCTACGGGCACACGGCGGCGGTGCTGCGAATCGGCTATGGTCTTGCGGTGAGCCGTGGAGGTCTGTGCCGGGCGCTGGGAAGACTGGGGCAGAAAGCCGAGCCCACCTACCAAGAGCTGACGGTGGCTTTGCAGCACAGCCTGGTGATCTGGATGGATGAAACGGGCTGGAAGGTAGCGGCGCGGCTGGAGTGGCTGTGGGTGGGATTGAGCCGGGAAGTGACGGTATACCGGATTCTGCCCGGGCGGGGCTGGGAACAAGCCGTGGAATTGGTGCCCGCAGGTTATCGGGGTTGCCTGGAACACGACGGTTGGGTGGTATACCGGGGCTTTGCAGAGGCCCTGCATCAGAGTTGCCTGAACCACCTGCTGGAGCGCTGCCGGGAGATGATGGCGAGCAGCAGCCCCGCGGCGGCGCGGTTGCCACAGGCGGTGCAGGGCTTGTTGGAGAAGAGCCTGGAGTTGCGCGACCGCTACCAGCAGGGTCAGATTTCCGAACATGGTCTGTGGACCGCGGGGGGGCGGCTGGCGGCCCAACTGGGACGGTGGTTGGAGCGCAGTTGGCGTAGGGAGGCCAATGGCCGTCTGGCGAAGCATCTGCGCCGGCAGGAAGCGCACCTGTTCACATTCCTGCACTGTCCCGATGTGGAAGCCACCAACAACCGGGCAGAGCGGGCGTTGCGACCGGCGGTGGTGGCACGCAAAGTGTGGGGCGGCAATCGCACGGCGAACGGGGCGCAGACCCAGCAGGTGCTGGCCAGCGTGCTGGAGACCTGCCGGCAACAAGGCAAGGACGCCTTGGCGCGGCTGGTGGGGCTGCTGCGTGCGCCCCGCGCGATCATCCTGGATGTGGTGCCGGCGCGTCCGTCGCCGCCGCCACCGTGACGGGGACCACCATCCATGACAAACTCCCAACCGCCAGCCTCGGTGACCTTCTGCGGGCGTACGTTCACGCCGCCGGAAGTGGAACTGATGCGCGTGTTGGCGCGCGACTATGCCGGCCTGGGAGTGACCGAGATTGCCAGGACGCTCTGCGAGTTGCTGGAGTGGAAGCGGCCCAGCGGCGGGCTGAAGAATCACGAGTGCCGGCAACTGTTGGAGCATCTCGAAGGTGAAGGAGTGCTGACGCTTCCCGCCCTGCGGCCTTTGGGAGGGAGGGGGCCGCGTCGTGTAGACATTTCTCAGCAACGTTTCGAACCGGAGCCGGTGGAGTGCGCGGTGCGGGAGTGTGAGCCCCTGGAGTTGGTCTTGGTGGAAGGCCAAGCCGAGAGCCGGACCCAGAGGGTACCCCGGCGTGAGTACGTGGAGCGGTATCACTACTTGGGATGCCGAGTGCCGTTCGGCGCGCACTTGCGTTATTGGGTGCAGCATCGCGATCAGAAACTAGCCTGCCTGCTGTGGACATCCCCCGCTTGGAAGATGAAGCCCCGTGACGTTTGGATCGGGTGGAGCGACGAGCAGCGACAGCGCAATTTGCAGGGGATCGTCAACAATGGACGATTTTTGATTCTGCCGTGGGTGCGAGTCAAGGGGCTGGCGAGCAAGATCCTGGCGCTGAGCGCCCGACACATGCCCCACGACTGGCAAAACCGATACGGCCATCGTCCTCTGCTGCTGGAAACACTGGTCGACGCCAGTCGTTTTCACGGAACTTGCTACCGAGCCGCCAACTGGATCTGTGTAGGGCAGACCACGGGACGTGGCCGCATGGACCTGAAGCACCAAAACCACGGTCAAGCCGTCAAAGACATCTACGTCTATCCCTTGGTCGGCGATGCCCGGTCCCACCTATGCAGCGATCCAGGGCGGTAAACAAATACCCTCGTGAAGCCTTCGGACGTCCTTATTCATGCGGGTTTGAACGCTATGAGGACCCTCCGGAGGACGACACCCAATGGGTGAGAAACAAAACGGGCCGTTTCAGCTTTCCTTCAACGCTTCTCTGAAGGTCGATTTCCAGGGATCGCGGGTCACTTCCGACGGCGGCTTGATTCTCGTGCGGGAGTTGGACGAGCGATTGGGAGTCGGTGATCTCATCGCCCAACACCTGACAGACTGACGGCGCGGGAAGAACACGCAGCTTCCACTGGCGGACCTGTTGCGCCAGTCCGTCTACAGCCGAATGGCGGGCTATGAGGATGTCAACGATGCCGAACGGCTCTCGCAAGATCCGACCTTCCGGCTCATCGGGTCGGAGAAGATCTGGGAGCGAGGGGCGGCGCTGACTTCCCGCTTGCAGTCTTTCGAGACCGAGTTGCTCACCCAGGAAGAGAACCTTGCTGGGCTGGCCGCGATCAATCGCGAGTTGATCGCGAAGGCGGAAACCATCGACTCTCCGCAGCGGGTGGTGCTGGACATGGACTCGACCGAGATTCCGGTGTACGGCCAGCAGGAGAACAGCGCCTACAACGGACACTTCGAGTCCACCTGCTACCACCCGCTGCTGCTGTTCAGTCGTGAGGGCGACTGCCTGGCGGTCAAGTTGCGGCCGGGCAACGTGCACAGCGCCGAGGATTGGGAAGAACTCCTGCTGCCAGAGATCGAGCGGCAGCAGAAGCGGGGCAAAGAGGTGGTGTTTCGTGCCGACGCGGCCTTCGCCAAGCCGGAGATCTACGAGGCGCTGGAGGAGCGGGGCGTGAAGTACGCGATTCGCATCCCGGCCAACGACGGTCTGGAGAGGGACATCGCGGAGTTGTTGACGCGGCCCGTGGGAAGACCGAGCCACAAACCGGTGGTCTGGTACAAAAGCTTTCTTTACCAGGCAGCGAGCTGGAAGACGGCGCGCCGGGTGGTGGCGAAGGTGGAGTTCCACTTTGGGGAACTGTTTCCTCGCGTCGGATTCATCGTCACGAACCTGGAGACCGACAGCCGGGCGGTAGTGCGGTTCTACAACAAGCGGGGAACGGCAGAGCAGTGGATCAAGGAAGGCAAGCAGGCGGTGAAGATGACGCGGCTGAGCTGCCATCGGTTCCGGTCCAACGAGGTGCGCCTGTGGCTGAGCGTGATCGCCTACAACTTGGGGAACCTGTGGCGGCGGCTGGTGCTGCCGAAGAGGATCGACGGTTGGTCCTTGACCAGCTTGCAGCAGCGGTTGGTGAAGACCGGTGGCCGGTTGATCAAGCACGCCCGGTATTACTGGCTGCTGCTGGCGGAGAGCCATCTGACGCGGCGGCTGTTTGGAAGCATGGTGCGGCGGATCGCCGCGCTGCCGGTGCCGACCGGATAGGGGGCGGCGGCGGGCAAGCAAACAGGTCGAAGGAAGGAGGGGGGACGGAGAGGTGTATGAGAAATCGCTTGAAATGAGGCACTTCCAGGTTTTTCCGTACCCGGAGGAGGCAGAGCTGGCCCCTTCCTGGGCCGCCGGAGTCGCTCGGGATGGAAAGGATGAAAGAAACGGCTCCAACGGAGGCGGTTGGATGTACAATCGATGGTGGCCAGGAAGCCAAAACGGAAATCCTGATTTCGCTACTCTGAATTGGCCCCTTTCGATGCTCTGATTTGGCCCCACCTGTAAACCGCAAACCGTGTATCTTGTTTCGGGCATGAGCGCCCGGAAGGAGACGCGGTTTGGAGAACAGGAGAGTCAAAGTGGAGCTATACGAGCAGATCCGGCGGGAGTACGAACATGGCGCCGGAACGATCCGGGCGGTGGCCCGGAAGTTGGGGGTGCACCGGCGGGAAGTGCGCAAGGCGCTGGCCAGCGCGGTGCCGACGGAGCGGAAGATCCCGGAACGGGAGCGTCCCAAACTGGCGGCGGCGATTCCATTTATCGATGCCATTCTGGAAGCCGACAGAAAGGCGCCCAGAAAGCAACGGCACACCGCGCACCGGATCTGGACGCGACTGCGCCGCGAGATGCCCGAGGCGGAAGTGGCGGAATCGACGGTGCGGCAGTATGTGCAGCAATACGATGAGTCGAGGCCACCATAACAGT
>CAVRZY010000296.1:0-27149 GCA_963725415.1 uncultured Acidobacteriota bacterium
TGCTCGGCAATCTTGAGGTGGAGGATGTCCACCGGGATGCGCGCCCGCCGGCCGATCTCGAGGGCCTCTTCCAGCGCTTCGAACACGCCCTGCCCTTCGGTGCGCAGGTGGGTCGAGTAGATCCCGCCGTAGCTCGAAGACCACTTCGCACATGGCCACCAGCGTGTCGGTGTCGATCCAGGAACCCGGCGGGCCGCTCAGCGAGCTCGCTACGCCCAGCGCCCCCTGCTCCATGGCCTGTCGGATGAGCCCGCGCATCTGCTCAAGCTCGCCCGCTTCGAGTGGCCCGGGCCGCGGCCCGTGCACGTAGGTCCACACCTGGCTGGAGACCCACGTGGCTGCCGATGTTGGTCGAGACCCCTTGGCGCAACACGCGGGCGAAGTAACCGCTGAAGTCCGCCCACTCGGCATTCTTGGCCGGCGACACCGACTCGCCCTCCCCGAGGATCATGGTCGTCACACCCTGTCGCACCATGCTCTCGGCGTTGCCATCAACCAGGATCGTGTAATCGGAGTGGGTGTGGATGTCGATGAAACCTGGCGCCACCGTCAGCCCCGTCGCGTCGATAGTGCGCGCCGCTCTGCCCGCCAGCCGGCCCATCGCCACGACCCTCCCGCCGCGAATGCCCAGGTCGCCCACATAGGCCGGGTTCCCCGTCCCGTCCACGATCCGCCCGTCCCGGATCAGAACGTCAAAGTCCTGGGCGAGAGATGCAAGCACCACTCCGAAAAGCGCTACCAGGGTTCTCATATGGTTCCAGCCGCTAGCGGCTAGCAGCTAGCGGCTATTTCTTCGGTGCGACTGGAGGCGGTGCCAGCATCCGGTCTAGTTCCGCAAACAGAGCTTTGCCCTCAAAAATCGCCTGGTTCCCTTCATAGGCGAAATCGTTGCGGATCATGCCCCGGCCGTCGATCAGGAACAGGTGCGGAATGTGGATGGTAGGGTTCTGCGGCGTGACTTTCAGATACGATGCCGCCACCTGCCCGCAGTCAAACAGAATCGGCTGCGTCACGAAGTTCTTCCGCATGTACTGCCGCACCGTGTCCAGAGTATCCGGCGGGTTGACGATCGACAGGACGACTACCTTCCCGCCATACTTGCCCTGGACCTCCTCCAGCACCCGAGAAAACGTCTCGCAGCGGGGACACTCCGTCTTCATGACGTCCAGCAGCACGACCCGGCCACGGTAGTCCCCCAGATCGTGCTGCTTCAGATTCACGTCCGGAAGCGAAAACCCCGGTGCACGCCGCCCCGAAAGCTCTCCCGCCCCCAGAACACACCCACAGCAAATCACAGCACTACAGAACCAGCGCAACATTCGCATTTCTCTAAGCTAACACGCAGGCCTGAGGAATGGGCTGAATGAGCCCTGGCTCCTGGAGGATAATAGGGAGGAAGGAGGAAGCTGTGGTCCTAAATATCAAGAACCGCGAGGCTCATCAACTCGCCATTACCCTGGCCAAGCTCACGGGTGAGACGCTTACCCAAGCGGTGATCCGATCTTTGCGGGAGCGCTTGCAGCGTGAATCCGGGCGAGCGCGGGACGGAGATCTGGCAGACGAGCTCATGAAGATCGGCGAGCGGTGCGCGGCATTGCCCGTACTGGACCCTCGCAGTCCCGATGAGATCCTGGGCTATGACGCACACGGAATCCCCAGGTAACAACCATGGTCATTGACACTTCCGCCTTGATTTCCATCCTGCTGCAGGAGGAAGATGCCCGGACATTCGCCTGGGCGCTCAAGAACGATCCAGTGCGGCTGATCTCTGCTGTCTCCGTCCTCGAGACCGCCATGGTTGTCGAATCCAGGTTGGGGCCGATCGCGGGGCGCGAATTGGATCTGCTACTGCACAGATCTCGGGCGGATATCGTCCCCTTCGACGCGGCTCAGGCCGAGGTCGCCCGAGCGGCCTGGCAGAAATATGGCAAAGGCAACCATCCGGCAAGCCTCAATCTCGGGGACTGTTGCGCCTACGCGCTCGCCAAGACATCGGGCGAGAGACTGCTGTTCAAAGGGGAGGACTTCGCCAAGACCGACCTGGCCGGTCAGGCAGAATGATCCGCCCCTGCCCGCAGGCGCCTGCGTTAGAATAGCCACTCCGGGCCAGGATCATCACATGGATAAAACCACCCGTCGCAGCTTCTTGCGCGCCGCTGGGCTTTCCCCCGTGGTGCTTTCGGCCGCGGTAAAACCAACCGCCATCCGCATCGCGGACGTCTCGTTCGGCTATGAAGACTACCTCTATCGCACGCCCATCAAATTCGGCGGCATCCCCCTGGACCGGGTCACGCTGCTGAATGTGAACTGCGTGGTGCGCGCCTCCGGCGGCCGCACCTCGAAGGGCTTCGGCTCGATGCCGCTGGGCAACATCTGGTCCTTCCCCTCCAGGGTGATGTCCTACGAGGTCACTCTAGGGGCCATGAAACGGCTAGCCGAACGGATCTCGAAGATCACCGCGAGCTACAAGGAGTCCGGCCATCCGGTGGACATCAACGTGACCCTCGAACCCGCCTATCTGGAAGCTGCCGCCGAGGTCTCGAAGGAACTGAAGCTGGCCGAACCGATTCCCAAGCTGTGCACGCTGGTCACCGCCAGCCCTTTCGACGCCGCCGTCCACGACGCATACGGAAAGCTCTACGGCCTGAGCTGTTACCGCACCTACGGGCCCGACTTCATGACCCACGACTTGGCCCGTTACCTCACCCCCGAATTCAAGGGCGAGTACCTGGACCACTACGTCACCAAAGAGCCCAAGGCCCGTATGCCGCTGTACCACCTGATCGGGGCGCTCGATCCCATCATGGAGAGCGATATCGCCAAGCGCATCAACGACGGGCTGCCCGAGACGCTCTCGGAATGGATCGACTATAACGGCCTGACCCACCTCAAGATCAAGCTGAATGGCGACGACCTGAAATGGGACGTTGAGCGCGTCCTCCGCGTGGACCGCGTGGCCGCCGAAACGCAGAAGAAGCGCGGCGTCGCCAAGTGGTTCTACTCGGCCGATTTCAACGAGAGGTGTCCCAACGTGGACTACCTGCTGGCTTTCCTCCGCCAGGTGAAGGAGAAGACGCCGGCCGGCTTCGAGCGCCTCCAGTACATCGAGCAGCCCACCGCGCGGGACCTCAAGACGCACCGCTCCAACGTCATGCACGAGGCCTCCAAGCTGCGGCCGGTAGTTATCGACGAGTCGCTCACCGACCTGGAGAACCTGCTGCTGGCGCGCGAGATGGGTTACACCGGCGTGGCCTTGAAAGCCTGCAAAGGCCAGAGCCAGGCCCTGCTGATGGCCGCCGCCGCGCAGAAGTACAAGATGTTCCTGTGCGTGCAGGACCTCACTTGCCCCGGCGCCTCGCTGATCCACTCCGCCGGGTTGGCGGCCCACGTGCCCGGGGTCGCGGCCATCGAAGCCAACTCACGCCAGTACTGCCCTGCCGCCAACCAGCCCTGGGAAGGCAAGTTCCCGGGCATCTTCATCATCAAGGACGGCATGATGCAAACCGGCGTGCTGAACAAGCCGGGCCTCAGCGCGGTCTAAGACGTTTCGCGCAAAGCCGCAAAGCAAATAGAATAGGATTCCTTGGCGCGCTTTGCGAAACCTTGGCGTCTTTGCGCGAAACTCTCAGCCCCCGACGATGCGCCCGTCCAGCATGTGGACGAGGCGGTGGCCGTAGGAGGCCACGTTGGGGTCGTGGGTGATCATGAGCACGGTCTGGCCGAGGCGCTCGTTGAGGTCTCGCAGGACGCGCAGCACGGTGGCGGAGTTTTCCGAGTCCAGGTTTCCGGTCGGTTCGTCCGCCAGCAAGATGGCCGGATGGTTCACGATGGCCCGGGCGATCGCCACCCGCTGCTGCTCGCCGCCCGACAGCGCGCTGGGCTTGTGCTTGAGGCGATGCTGGATGCCCAGCAGTTCGAGCACTTCCTGAAACTCCGGATCTTCGCCCGGCTCCCGGCCGGCGATGTGGCGGGCGATGGCGATGTTGTCGGCCGCGGTCAGAGTGGGCAGCAAGTTGTACTTCTGGAACACGAAGCCGACCATGGTCTTGCGCATCTGGGTGCGCTCGGCATCCGAGATGCGCGAGAGGTCCCGGCCGTTGACCAGCACTGTTCCGGAGGTGGCCGAGGTGAGCCCGCCCAGGATGTGAAACAGGGTGGACTTGCCGGAGCCCGACGGCCCCGCCACGCACAGAAAGTCGCCGCGCTCGACCCTCAGATTGGCGCCCCGCAGCGCGTGCACGTCCACGTCGCCCACGCGGTAGATCTTCCGCAGCTCGCGCACCTCGATGATCGGACCGTTATTCATAGGACAGCGCCTCGATGGGATCCTGGCGCGCGGCGCGCCAGCCGGGATAGGCCGAGCCCAGCAGCGCGCCAATCATGGCAATGCCGCCGGCGATGGGCCACCACAGAGGAACGATGACCTGAGTCAGCGAGGCCGGAACCAGGGCCACTATCAGCCACCGCGTGAGATAGGAAAAGCCCACCCCCAGCACCGATCCGATCAGCGCCAGCACGGCCGTCTCGCGCAAGATGATGTTGAGCACGTAAGCCGCCGAGGCGCCCAGGGCCTTCAGGATGCCGATCTCGCGCGTACGCTCCAGCACCGCCGTGTACATCGACAGGAACACCACCAGAAACCCAACCACCACCGAAAGCCCGATGATCACCCCGATAAATGCGCTCAGACCCGGAACGCTGCTCACCGAATACAGCGAGGTGAGTTCCTCCAGCGAGTAGAGCTGGTAGTTCGGCAACTGCGCTTTCAAAGAAGCCATGACTTCCTGGAGGTCGGACGAAGAGTCCAGCTTCACGAAGACCGTGGACAGCTTTCCGGTGTTAGCGGTCAGCTCCTGAAGCCTCTTGAGCGGCAGGATCAAACGCGCCAGCTTGCCCGGCTCGACAATGCCGCATACACGCCAGTCGCGGTTGATGATTCGAAGCGTGGACCCCACTTTCAGGTTCTTCTGCCGGGCGTAGTAATCGTCCACCAGGATGTCGTCCGGCTCCCGAAAGGGGCGGCCGGCCAGAAACTTGAACCCGCCGTTCATCTGGGTGAACTTCGCCAGGTCAATCCCGGTCACGCTGTCCACGCCGCCGATCGGATGAATGAGGTTTCCCATCGCCAGCGCCACCTGCGGCTGCCGCTCCAGGAATGCCTCCATCTTTTCGGGGATCGAAGCCGTACTGAAACTGATGATGGAGCTTCCCCCAGGCCGCACCCAGATGTCCGCGCCCACGCCGCGCGCCCGGCGGGCCATGTCCTCCAGCATGCCCTCGCTCAGCCCCACCAGCGTCAGGATCATGGTGACTTCCAGGCCCACAGCAAGAACACTCAGCGCGGTGCGAACGGGCCGGTGTTTCAGGTTTTCGAAGACGAGTTTGTTAGTCAACAGCTATCAGCCGCTCCTCTCCCATATTAAAGCCACAGGCTCCTCCGCCGCGAGCGCAGCAGCCAGATGAAAAAGGGGCCGCCCAGCATGGCGGTGACTACGCCGACGGGGATTTCCGAGGGGGCCAGAATCGTGCGGGCCACGGTGTCGCAGGCCGCCAGGAAGGCCGCGCCCAGCAGGAACGAGCAGGGGATCAGCAGCCGGTGGTCGGCGCCCAGCCACAAGCGCAGGGCGTGCGGCACGATCAGGCCGACAAAGCCGATCGGCCCGGTCAGCGCGGTCACCGATCCCGCTGCAAACGAGCCGATGAGATAGCCCGCCAGCAGCAAGCGCGACACGGAGACACCGCGGGCGGCGGCCCACTCCTCCCCAACCGCCAGCAGGTTCCAGTCCCGGGCGCGGGAAAACACGTAAGCCAGCGCCGGCAGCACCCCCAGCGCCAGCCATCCCAAGGTCGAGTACTCGACCGAATCGATTCCCCCCATGAGCCAGTGGACGATGGCGAACGACTGGCCGAAGTTGGCGATGTTCTGGAGGAACAGAATAACGGCCAGGCAGATGCTGTTGATGGTGATGCCCGCCAGCAGCAGCGTAAAGGAGGACATGCGGCGGCCTTCGGAGGCGATGCCCAGCACCAGTAGCAACACTAGCGCCGCCCCGGCAAAAGCGCACACCCAGACCCCGGGCAGTCCGCCGATCTCCCGCAAGCCCAGGCAGATGGCCAGCACCGCTCCCAGCGAGGCGCCGCTGGAGATCCCCAGCGTATAGGGCGTAGCCAGCGCGTCGCGGAGCAGGGCTTGAAACAACACGCCGGCCACGCCGAGCGTGCCGCCGGCCAGTAGCGCCAGCAGCACCCTGGGCAGCCGCGCGTAGAACAGGATCGCGCTGTCGGGGGCCAACCCGGCCAGAGCCCGCCCGTACTGGATGGGCGCCGAGCCGATCAGCGGCGCCGCGCACAGAACGGCAATGAGGATCAGCGCGCAGGCGGCAATGGAGGTCCAGAACTTATTCCCCATAGAAGATCCAGGGCCTTCCGTCCGGCGCGCGAAGAATGGTCGAGTCCACGCCGAAGACTTCGCGGATGGTGGCGGGGGCCAGCACCTCGGCGGGCGCGGCGTCGGCGGCTACACGTCCGGCGTGAAGCACCACTACGCGGCTGGCAAAACTGGCCGCCAGGTTCAGATCATGCGTCGCCGCGATGACCAGCAGCCCGTCATGGCTGAGGTCGCGAAGCAAGCGGTAAATCGAGATCTGGTGCTTGAGATCCAGGAAGGTGGTCGGCTCGTCCAGCAAGAGCGTCTTGGGCTGCTGGGCCAGCGCAGAGGCCAGGATGACCCGCTGGCGCTCGCCTCCGCTCAGGGACCGAAAGTCGCGCTTGCGGAAGGCCAGCGTGTCGGTGGTGGCCATGGCCCGATGGACGGCGGCGAAGTCCTCGGGCGACTCGAACAGGCCATCGCAGTGCGGGGTGCGGCCCATCAGCACCACCTGCTCAGCGGTAAACGGAAACTCGATGCGCAGGCTCTGCGGGACGAAGGAAACCTCGCGTGCAAAAGCCCGCCGCGGCCAGCGGCGCAACTCTCTGCCGTCATACTGGCAGTGGCCGCCGTAGTTCGCACGCAGCCCGGCCATGATCCCCAGCAAAGTGGACTTGCCCGCGCCGTTGGGTCCGACCACCGTCACGAATTGCGGACCCGCGAACTCCAGCGTCACCTGACACAGGACTTCCGCGCCGTTATAGCGCATCCCGACTTCGTCGAGAGAAAAGCCGCTCAAAACCGGACCTCCGGATGGGCCAGCGCGGCAAAGGCTGTTGCGGCCTCGACCACGCGCGGTCCAGGGACCACGAAAATGTCAGAAGCCACCGCGAACACCCTCTTGTACTTGACCGCGGCCAGCATCGGGTAACGGTCCCACAGCGCCACCACGGCCCGCTTCTGCTGTTCGGTCACGCCCACGGTCTGCGCCATCTCGCCCATGTCGATGATCACTTCCGGGTTACGCGCTAACACTTGCTCGATGGAGACCTTGGCGTAGGCGGCCACGGTGTCCCGAAAGACGTTGTCCGCGCCGGCGGCCTCCATCACCTGGTCGAGGTACGAACCTTTCCCGGCGACAATCAAATCCTCGAGCCGGCCGGGCGTGTGTCCCACGACGAACATCATGCGCCGGCGGGGGAGTGCTGCAACCCTCCGGCGGATCTTCTCTAGGCCTCCGCGAATCTCGGAACACAGGAGAGAGGCGCGCTCGCTCACGCCCGCGGCCGCTCCGATGCGCTGGATGGATTCGTAGATCCCTGCAACGGCGCCGTCGTCCACTTCCAGTACGCTCAGCTTCAGGGCGGGAAGCTGCTCGGCGCGGCGGATCCCGGTCTTCTCCAGGATGACGAGGTCGGGGCGTAGCGCGAGGATGGTCTCGAGATCCGGGCGCAGGTAGTTGCCGATCTTGGGCTTCTGCGCGGCTTCAGGGGGATAGCGGCAGTAGGTGGTGACGCCAACGACGCGATCGCCTAGCCCGAGCGCATACAGCATCTCCGTAATGCTCGGTGCGGTCGAGACGATTCGCTTGGGTTGAGCGCTGATACTCACCGCAGAGACGCAGAGGACGCAAAGGATTCGCAGAGAAGTTACCATTGCAGCCTCAGCCCTCCATGGATGCTGCGGGAGAGGTTGGGATAGCCCAGCACCTCCGAGTAGCGGCTGTTCAGCAGGTTGTCGGCGCGCAGGAACGGCGTGAAGTGCTTGTGGAGCCGGAAGGCGCCGCCAGCGTATACATTCTGATACCCGGGATTGCGTGTGACGCCGAAGAGATCGTTGTCCTGACGTTCGCCCACAAAGACGGCGCCGGCCTGGAACCACCACCGTTTCGGCGCGACCGAGATCGAAACCGCCCCGGAGTTTCCGGGCCGCCTCGCCAGTTCTTGGCCCACTCCGGTGAACAGCGAGTTGGGTGAAGAGGAGCGGGTGATGCGGGTCCACATCCGGGTGTAGCTGCCCGAGACAGAGAAGTAGCGGGCGAATCTGCCTTGGGCGGAAAACTCCAGGCCGCGCGCGCGGCTGGCTTCCACGTTCTGCCACGTGGACGGCTGCGGGAACGGCAGAAACACGAAAACGATCAGGTCCTTGAAGGAGCTGTCGAAGGCTGACAGTTCGGTGCGCAGGCGCCGTCCGAGCCATTCCTGGACCAGGCCCGCGTCGTAGCTGGCGGTTTTCTCCGGCCTCAGCGCCGGGTTGCCGACGTAGTAAGGATCGCGGGCAAAATTCTGAACCAGGGTGGGTTCGGTGATGCCGCGCGCTGCGCTGATGCGGAAAAACGTTGACGAGAGGGGGCCGTGCTCACCAGACAGCAGAAAACTCGCTGCGCCGCGCGGCGTCAGCTTGGTGTGGAAGATGCTGTTCTGCTCCAGCCGCAGCCCGCCGGAAAGAAACACGCGCCGCGCCACAGTCTGCTGCTTGTGGAGGAAGACGGCGTGATTGTCGCGGGCGGCGGCACGGCCGGTGATATTACCGCCCTGCCGCTCGTACTCATATCCGAAGACGGCCACGCCGTCCCGGTGCGTGAGCGTCCCTTGGTACTCGAAGTTCTTCCGCGAGGTCAGGGTCTTGAATTCCCCGGAGGGATACAGAAGATAATCCACCGTCTGGGTGACAAGGCGGAGGCCGGGCGGAACTACCGAGGGCGGGAGCCGGGGGTCAACCAGTCTCTCGAGGTAGACTCGCGGGACCGGCGCCTTCACGTCGCGCAGCAGCGCGGCAATGGTGTAGGGGCCGCTGGGCGCCGGGTCGAGATAGAGGTCGCACAGCCGGTGGTAGCCGAAGGAAAAATGTTGCAGGTAGTTTCGACCCCGCACGTCGTCCACCCGCAGAGCCAGCGTGGAATCGCGGCTGGCCTCGTTGGCATCGAAGTCGTAAATGCCGTAGCCGACCTGATTGGGCACGCCCAACCAGGAATCGGAAGTGCGGAAGATCCCGCGCACCTGTGTGGCCTGGGACAGCCGGAATCCGAGGTTAGCGGCCCCGCTGGTGTTGCGGTAGGCGTCATTGGGGAATTCGCCGGCGGTGTGGAACTGCTCGGCCGCCAGTGCGTAGTCGAGGCGGGCGCCGGAGCCGCCGCTGAGACCGGCGATCCAGCGGTCGGTTTGAAAGCTGCCGCGCTCGTAGGAAACCCAGCCGCGCGGGACCCGATTCTCGGCGTCACCGCGACGGGTGAAGAGCTGGACGACGCCCGCGGAGGCTTCAGCGCCGAACAGCGCGCTTTCGGGGCCGCGCACCACCTCGATGCGGTCGATCGAGCTGGAGGTCAGGTGCGCCAAGTTGAGTTCTCCGCCAGGGTCATTCAACGGTACGCCGTCCGCCAGGACCAGCGTCCCGGTGCGTTGCGAGCCGCGGGTGAAGACCTGGGTCAGGCTGCCCGGGCGGCCGTAGCGGGCCACCGCCAGCCCGGGAATCTCGCGCAGGATTTCCGGAACCATGGGGAACTCCCGCCGCTCCAGGTCCGCGCGCAGGATGACGTCAGCCGCCACGCCGGTCTCCTCGATAGTGGTCTCGTGGCGCGTGGCGGAGACCACGAGCCGCTGGGCCAGCGGGGCGATTTCGAGTTCGATGCGGGCGGGAATGGCCGAAACAATATCAAGCGTTTTTGTTGTGAATCCCCGGGCCGAAACCACGGCCTGGCAGCGCTGGACGCCAGGCACCAAGAAGCGCCCGTCCAGGCCGCTGAGGACCGATTTCCCGGCGCATTCGACGCGCGCTCCGCTGATGGCCCGGCCGGAGGGGTCGAGGATGACGCCCTCGACCTCGCCATAAAGCATTCCACAGAGAAGTGGGGCAATGGAAAAGAGAATTGAGCTAAGTCTCGACATGAGACGTTCTCCCTCGGAACGTATTTCTCATCCGCGAGGAACCGGTCTCCTGACTTGCGACGCGGCTTTTCCCTAAGGATGGGTGCCCGGTCTTCCCACGAATCGCAGTGACCGCGCAGCCACTTACCTGTCGCTCACAGTTGCGGGGCAGTGGCGGATTCGCACCGCCTTCCCGTTCATCCCTCGTCTGCTGGTGAGGGCTGCCGCTTCCGGCAACCTCGTTGAGTATACCACCCCCGGCGTTCCTCGGGCTTGGTAAAATCAGTGGGAAGGTAATGCCTCAGAAGGCGTGAAAAATGCCAGGGCAGGTCGGGGACCTGCCCCACAGAGCTGGCAAGTTGTTGAGGTGGCGCAGGCCCCCGGCCTGCGTTGCCGACAGCCGAAGTGAGGCGGGCATTTTTTCACGCCTTCTGAGGCATTACGTCGGAAGGAGGCGGCCCGGATGAAGATTTGGACGTCCCTTTGGCTTTCGGCGTGTTTGCTGGCGGGGTGGCCGGTTGTGGCCTACTCGCAGACGGTGGCCGAGCATTCGCTGGTTACCGCCGGCTTCGAGCGCCGCCGCTACGGCCAGCAGAAGCGCAGGCAAGGCGGTCGGCGCGGTCTTTGACAAGCTCGGAAAAACGTTGGATAAGAGCGGCAAGTCCGGCGCGCAAGCCGTCGCTGGCAAGACGCAACCGGTGAAAGCCGGGGCGGGTCCGGCAGCGCCGGTTAAGACAGAACCCCTTCGTGAGTTTGCCGACCCCACTGGAATCACGGTTGGCCTGGAGCGTCGCGACCTCGTCGAGAAGTTCGGAGAGCCGACCATGAAGACCAGCGACACCCAGGGCGCCGAACTGGTGGAGACCTACTGGTACACGCCCGCTAAGCGTGATGGAGTGGTGGTCACCCTGCGGGATGGAAAAGTCACGGTTGTGGCCCCGGCAGCAAAGGAGAAACAGCAGAGCGCGGGTGTAATTGTGTTGCAGTAGCGCCGCTCAGGCGTTGCGGAAGTCGAAACGGGCTTCCTCGATGGGGGCGCCCATCACCTCGTTACTCTCCAGGTTGCGCGTGCCGAGGCCCAACTCCTGGGCGAAGCGGAGAAAGCTATCGCAACCCTCGAAGGGCGCCGTGCCACGGTCGGCCGTGGGATCGAAGCCCATCACCGCCATCGCCACCGCGTCGGTGGTCACCGGGTTCAGCCCGGCGACCAGTACGCCCGGGCTGACCCGGCGGGCGCCGCTTGCCCAGGGGCCCTCACCACCCGCCATGCTCTCGATGCCGTCGATAATGGCCAAATGCACCGGGCGCGCAGCCACAATCTCGGCCACGATGCGGGGAATACGGTAATCGCCCGCTCGCGGCGACTCCGGATCCTTCTCCTGAGGCGCGCTCTTGGAAGGCGGCCGGTTGCCCTCGTGCAGAGTCTTGACCCGGGTCCCGCGCACCGTGAGGCTCGGCTCATCCTCGCCGGCGCTGTCGCCATAGATGCTGAGCGGCGTCATCCCGTAGCAGTTTTTCATCGAAAGTGTAACGCCGAACCAACTGTGTTCCTTCATCTTGGCGATCGATACGAATACGTCGCAATCCGTGTAGCAGTGGTTGACATCGTAGGCAGGGAACACGAAAGCGCCCTCCGGACACCACAGGCGCGAGTATTCCGCCCCGCTGCCCAGGCCGTTGGTATTTTCGAACTGCACGTCCGGGGCCGCGTTGCGAAGGTCGTTTGGCTCCCAGCCGGCCTCGCGCACGAAGGCTTCGAAAGGATCGGTGGTCTCGCCACAGCATTCCAGCACCCGGATGCGGCGTGCGCCGGCCTGACCCAGTAAATACACCGTCGCGCCGATCACGGCCGGGTGCGTCCAATGCGACAGCTCCGGTGGATCGTCGCCCAGACGGGACCAGGGAGAGCCGACCAGGTTCACTTTGACAGCCACGGTCTTGCCATCCACTAGCTGTCCCAACCCGCCAAGCTCGTCGAACATGGTCGCCAACGTAGGCAGCAGTTCGGTCCCGTAGGTCTGGCACTTGGCCAAGGCCACCGGCGAGGTGGGAAGATCGTCGGCGCGGGCCGCAAACGGGCGAAGCAGACTTCCGGTGGCCGCCGCGCCCAGCGCAGCCAGCCACTCTCTCCGGGTATGGCTGTATTGCATGACTACCTCCGTCGAATCAGGACCGGTCCAACGGGCCCCTGGTCAGAAGTATTATACGCTACCCCAATTCTTGCTGTCGATGTCATCCGGCGCCTTGCCCTATCGCGCTTTCGTTGGCCGGACGCATGCGGAGGTGGTGATTCGGGTCCAGGCCACGAATCTCGCAAAGGCGGCGAGCTTCGTGACCAGTTCCCGAATTACGCGAACTGGGGAGCCGCCCGCTGGCCCTCATCACGCGGTGGATCAAAGGGTCCACGGCTGGGCAGGTGAACCGAATCTTGGGTCGCAGGAGGACTGTTTTTGACAGGACGAGTCCCATGACCATTGGGTCCGGACAGGCGAAACCGCCTGTCCCACGTAGCGCCCCACCGGAATCTTCGTGGCCGCAGGGGGAAGTGATCGGGCCAAGGCGCCGGTCTAGTACTCCCAGTACGACTTCTCGAATCTCTCTTTACAGTGGTTCCGGCCTTGTGCTGTAAGAGTGTAGTGCTAAGTTGCTGTCTACATTGAAAGGAGAGGCTGAAGATGAAGAGACTGTGTTCAGGCAGGAAAACGGTTGCATTTCGCGCTCTCTTTCTATTAGCGCTTCTCGCGGGCATTTGTTCGGCTGGTCCGATAGCGGTCGTTCCACAAGACGGGATCATTGGAAGCGATCTGCGCCCGTGGATGATTGGTTGGCAATTCTCGGTTTCCAGCCCGATCACGGTAACTGGTCTCGCATACTGGGACGAAGACGGTGACGGCCTTGGGGAGGCGCATAACGTCGGCATCTTCGACAGCGGGACCGGCACTCTGCTCGTGTCGGCCACCGTACCGAGCGGAACAGTGGCGCTCCTGATGGGCGGCTTCCGCGTTGTTCCCATTTCCTACGTGCTCATTCCCGGAACCTATGTGATCGGAGGGCAACAATCCTCCGACGCCGACGGCGTCTGTTTGCAGGCCCTGTCCGTGACGTCGATTGCAGGTGTGACCTACCTGAACGAAGAGAGGGAACTCCAGACCAGCTCCTTTGTGATGCCGACGAACAACGCGCCGGGCAGCGAGATCGGCATCTTTGGCCCGGACTTCACGACCGTCCCCGAGCCGGCGTCCTTCCTGCTGGTCACGGTGGCGGGCCTCGCTCCGGGACTTCTTCGCAAACTACGGCGTTAGCCGGGCCGGGGCTTCGCCATTGACACCCCGGCGGTGGCGCGGTGCGCAAGTGAGCGGAGTGGCTATTGGTTTCCGGCGATCCCGGTCGAGGATCACCTTTTCAACCGGCTGGAAATTGTCGGGCTTCCCCGCAACTGGATTGTGAACGCCGAAGGTGTCATCACCATGGATCAATCAGGCTGCCGCGGCGGGGAGGCGTTCAGGCAGGGGAAGTGATCGGCTCAGTGGAGCAGCCCGGCCTGGCGCAGAAACGCGCGGGCCACCTGGCTGGCCGGGCGATGCTCGGCGTCCACCTGGTAGTTCAGGTTGCGCATGGTGGCTTCAGGGAGCTTGCCGGAGAGTTCGGCCAGGGCCTGGCGGAGGCCCGGGAATCGGGCCAAGGCGTCGGTGCGGACCACCAGGGCGGCCTGGCAGGGTGGGAAGGCGCCTTTGTCGTCCCGCAGGGCTTTGCGGTCGCCCGCCGCCAGTAAGCCATCGGTCGAGTAGCCAGCCATCATGCTCACTTGCTTATCGGCGAGCGCCTTGTAGAGCGCGCCGGCAGCCATGTTCTTCGGCGCCGCCACCAGATGCAGCTCATAGGTTCTCCGCAAGCTGGGATATCCATCCCGCCGCTCCATAAACTCCGGGCTGATCCCCAAGGTCCAACCCGGCGCGTAGGCGGCGGCGTCGCTTAGGGTTTCCAGTCTGTTGGCGCGCGCATCCTCCCCGCGGACCACCATAGCGAAGCTGTTGCTGAAACCCAGCGGATCGAGCCATTCAATGTGGGAGCGGAACCGGTATTCGTTACGCACCCGTTCCAACACGATGTTGGGATCGGATTCCGCAGGCAGTTTCAGAATGCTGCTCAGGGCGGTACCGGTGTATTCCGGGTACAGGTCTATGGATCCGCTGTTCAGGGCCTGATGAGCGATCAGAGTGCTCTGCAAGTTGAGGCGGCGCTCTACCCTGATCGAAAGCCGATGTTCTACGTGCTGGGCCACGATTTCGCCCAGCAGCACCTGTTCGGTGAAGTCTTTCGAGCCGACGGTCAGCGGCCGGGGCCGGGAACAGGCCGCCAGAGCGGCCAGAGTGATTGCGCACAGGACCACTGCCGTTCGATTCATCACCCTACCTAAGTTTCGGTCAGCTCGCGATACAAGTCAAATACGGCCTGGATGTTCTCCTCGCCTGCCTGGGGCCGGCGTTGCCGTGGAGCGGCCTCACGCAGGCGCCGCTGGCAAGCCTGGCAGAGGGCCTCCAGGTTGGAGGGTGGGATTAAACCCACTCCTTCCGGGCGCATGCCGTTATCGGTGGCAATTACCGGAGTGCCCAGATGCAATGCCTCTCTGACGGCGATCGAGTCCCCGTCATAGAGCGTGGTGCGCAACATCAGATCGCTTTTGGCGATGGCGCCCAGCGTGACCGGGTGCGGCACATCGCCGCACAGCAGGATGTGTTGCGCGTGGGGTTTGGAAGCGATCTGCGCCCGCAGCTCCTGCTCCAGGCTGCCGGCCCCGATCAGCAGCAGGCCGGCGTCTTGAAAACGCTCTCGGAGGACTCCCAGCGCCTCGACCTGAAGCGCAAGGTCGTACTCCGGCTCCAGCAGCCCCACGCTGAGCAGCACTGGCCGGTGGTGGCGGAAGAAACTCTCCAGGCCTTCCGGCAAGGGAAGATCTAGGGAAGGAGCCGCCAGAGCGTGCGGGTGAATCAAGCGCAGCCGTTCCGGCCGGACGCCCAGGCGGCGGAACAGCGCAATGATCTCCGGGTTGACGCCGATGATGCGGTCAAAGCGGCGAAAGACGAAGCCGCGCAGAGTCCAGTAACGCGCGCTCCTGCCTTCCGGTGATGAAGCGTAGCCACCCGAGTGGAAGGTGAGCACACTCCTGGCGCGCGGCAGCAGCGTGCACAGCAGGCTCATCCCCAGCAGCCGGAAAGTGAGGCAACCCCCCAAGTGCAGATGCACGATGTCATAACGCAGCCGCAACAGCAGCCTCAACACCCCGAAGGCGCTCTTGGGATAAAACACCTGGCCGGCGCTGGCCTGCCGGAAGCGGGTGAGATTGATGACGGCGCAGGGGACGCGGCGCTCGAGAAGGAACCGGCGAATGGCGACCAGGTTGGTCTGCACGCCCCCGTGTGGAGGTGGATACGGCCCCAGAAGCAGAACCCTCATCGCAGCACGGAATCCAGATCGATGGCGCAGGCGCTGAGCGTGCGGGCCGATTCCAGCATGCGCAAGCAGCCCAGGGTGGCGCGGGCGCCATCGCGCACGGTGACCGCCGGAGGCTTGCCCTGACGAATTCCGGTGAGAAAAGATTCCAATTGAGCCGCGTAGCCTTTCTCGGCGAACCAGCGCGAGCGCGTTCGGCGCAGGTTGGTCTGTATGGTCAGCCTTTTGAAGTTCTCGGTGGAGGCGGCCAGGCCTGGGGCGAACACCTCCACCCGCTCGCCTGCCGACGTTCGACTGCCCACCGTGCAGTAAGTCAGATTCCCAATCGAGCCATCGGCGAAGCGGAAACTGGCCGCCAGGTTGTTCTCGCCGATGGGCTCCTGCTTCCCGGTCGGAAGAGAGAAGGCCGAGACGGCCAGGGGTTCGGATTCCAGAAGCCAGAACATCAGATCGACGAAGTGGCAGGCTTCTCCCAGGATCGCGCCGCCGATGGCGGGGTCGGCCATCCAGTAGGAGCCCGAGATGCCGGGCGAGTTCACGCGGCAGTTCAGCACCGCCGGGCCGGTACGGCGAGCCAGGCGCCGCTTCAGCTCGACGTAGAAGGGGGCGAAGCGGCGGTTAAACCCCACCGTGAGCTGCTTTCCGGAATCCGCGACCGCACGGTGAAGCAGCCGACACTCCGGTTCGGTGAGGGCCATGGGCTTCTCGAGGAAGACGTGTTTGCCCGCCGACAGCGCGGCGGCGGCCTGCTCGGCGTGGTGCTGATTCCGGCTGGTGATCAGGACTACGTCGATGGCGGGGTCCTGAAGAATCTCGGCGTAATCGGAGCAGCAGTAAGCGGCGCCAAAACGCAACCCGTAGCTCTTTGCCCGCGCGCCACTGGCCGAGCAAACCGCCCGCAAGCTGACATGCGGGATCTTTTTCAAGTTCGGCAGATGCGCCCAGCGGGCCAGGTTCCCTGCGCCCACCAGGGCCACGCGCAGCTCGGCCCGCTCCGCCGGGGGCCCGATCTCGACTGTGCGCCGGGGCTCGAACGCCGCTTCAGGGCTGACGGAAGCCGGGTATTGGAGCAGCACAGCCAAGCTGGACGACGACGGATCGAGAATAGTCTCGTAAGCCTTAGCCGCTTCCTGGAGTGGGAAACGGTGCGTGATCAAAGGCTGGATCTGCACTCGCTCTAAGGCCACCAGGCGCAGAAACTCCTCCATGTTGCGGTTCTCGGTCCAGCGGACGTAAGCGAAGGGATAGTCCTGCCCCTGCTTCTCGTAGGCGGGATCGTAACTGCCCGGACCGTAGGCGCGCGACATCAGGAGTTGAATCTCCTTGAGGTACATTTCGTTCCAGGGGAAATCCAGCTCGACTGCGCCCACGACGACCAGCCGGCCACGGTCGCGGCAGATCTCCAGCGCCTGACGGCAGGGCGCAGAGGATTTAGCAGCCGCGGCCACGATGACGCAGTCGGCGCCGCGGCCGGAGGTGATCGAGTTGACCGCCTGGGGCACCGATGCGTCGCTAACAAGGCCATGATCGGCGCCCAGGCGGCGAGCCAAATCGACGCGCTCCGGCTTGAGGTCGAGTGCAATCACCACTCCGCCCTGAAGCCGCACAAGCTGAGCGATCAGTTGTCCCACCAGCCCCAGCCCGAGGACCGCCACGATGTCGCCTACGCCCACGGAAGCGATGCGCACGGCATTCATGGCGATGCTGCCCAAGGTGGCGAAGCAGGCGTGTTCGAAGGGCACAGAATCGGGAATCCGGGCGACCAGATTCCGCCCGACTAGGACGGTTTCGGCGTGTCCCGTGCCTTCGCCGCCGTAAGCCACGCGATCGCCGACATCGAGGTCCGTGACCGTGGCATCCTTATCCACCACGATCCCCGCGCCGGAGTAGCCCAGCACGGCGTATTCGCTGAACTTGGCTCTTAGTTCGGCCAGGGTGCGCAGCGGACCCTCGACCCGCATGACCTCCCAGATTTTACGCAGGTGGGAGGGATTCTCGGTTACTTCCTTCAGCACGCCTTCCTGGTGAATGCTGGCGGTCTCGGTGCCGCTGCTGAATCAGGGAGTAAAGCGGCCGGATCAAGATGTGGTGCTCCGCCACTACGGGGTCCGGCACTTCATCCACAACGATGTCCTTGAAGCCTCTACGCAGAACCTGTTTCATCGACTGCTCGATTCGATGATACACAAAGAGAGCCTTCAGCCGTCAGCCGCAGGGCTGGTTTGGCATACTGGGAACGTGGACTCGAAAGAAACTCGCGTTGCAGTGCTGGGGCTTGGTTACGTGGGCTGCGTCACGGCGGCGTGCCTGGCGCAGCTCGGTCACCGCGTGGTAGGAGTGGATCGCGATGAATTCAAGGTGCGCAGCGTGCTCGAAGGACGGGCTCCCTTCTTTGAGCCCGGCCTGGAGGAACTGGTAGAGACCCACGTGGCCGCCGGCCGCTTATCGGCCAGCACCCGTCTAAGCGAGGCCCTCGAGCAGGCAGAGATCGCACTGATCTGCGTGGGCACGCCCTCGAAAAGGAACGGCAATTTCAACCTGGAGCAGCTTCGGCGGGTTTGCGAGGAGATGGGGCGGGAGCTGGGGGGGCGCTCGCGGCCTTTGATCGTGGCAGTGCGGAGCACAGTTTTTCCGGGAACCTGCGAGGAGGTAGTGCAGCCCAGGCTGGGCCCTCATCCCGGGGTCAGCGTGGTCTCCCACCCGGAGTTTTTGCGGGAAGGGGCCGCGGTGCGCGATTTCATGGAGCCTTCGCTGGTGGTGGTGGGCGGTTCGGACCCGCTGGCTGTTCGGCGCGTAGCCGATCTGTACGCGCCCCTGGGAGTCGCAGCGTGCCTGGTTTCCCTGCGAACCGCCGAAATGATCAAGTTCGCCTGCAACTGTTTCCATGCGCTCAAGATCGCTTTCGCCAACGAAGTCGGCACGCTGTGCTCGGAGCTAGACATCTCCGCCCAGGAGGTCATGGACACGTTGTGCCGGGACGTGAAGCTGAATTGCTCGCCCGCCTATTTGAAGCCCGGCTTCGCTTTTGGCGGATCGTGCCTTCCCAAGGACCTGCGTGCGCTGGTCTACCGAGCCGCCCGGCTGGATCTGAAGATCCCCTTGCTGGAATCGGTTCTTCCCAGCAACGAGCAGCATCTCGCTCGCGCCATTCAAGCGGTGCTGGATCTGCCGGTGGAGCGCATCGGGGTGTTCGGACTGGCCTACAAGGAGAACACCGACGATCTGCGGGAGAGCCCCGTGGTCACGCTGCTGGAGCAACTGATCGGCAAGGGCCGCAGCCTGCGCGTGTTCGACCCGCACATCCGGCTGGATCAGATTTACGGCAGCAACCAGAGATTCATCCTGGCGGCCATCCCGCACATCGGTAAGCTGCTCACCGCCAGCCTGGAGGAGATGCTGGAGTCGGCGCAGCACGTGGTAATTGCCCAGAAGCCTCTACCGCCATTCGGCGAACAGATCCAGCGCAGCGGTCTTCCCGTACTGGACCTGGTCGGCGCGCTCTAGGGAAAACAAGACCGTCCCCTTTTCGCGGCCCGCGAGGTCCAGCAGCGCGGCCAGCCGCAGCGGCAGGGAACACTTCCGGCTCACTCGGATAACCGGCGATGGCTCTTTGCTGGCGAAACAGCGCGACCGCCAGCCTTCGCTCAACTCGATGCGGCCTGCGGCGGGAAAGGCCAAGCGGGCCCGCTCACCGATCTGGACACAAGAATCGGAAACCACGCGGATGGGTTCTCCGGGGTGCCAGAACTGCTCCACTAAGTGCTCTCCCTGGGGACCTTCAACCTCATCCAAGACCAGAATCAGATCCGGCTTCAGCAACAGCACGCTGCGCCGGTGAGTGAACCCGGCGTAATGGCACGCGGCGTCCAGAAAATCGTGCGCGGGTGTGGCGAGCCACTGGCGCACTTCGACGCTGGGCCCGCCCCTCCAGGAGAACGGTCCGGCCGGAATCGCCTGGTCCATTCCGTCCACCCGCACGGTGTTATGAGCGGCGCAGCCGCGGAACCAGTTGCGGAGCTGAGGGTCGGCTACGTAGGTGTAGGTTCCAGGGTCGATCAGGATCTCTTCCTTTCCCAGCCGCACCACCAGGCTGAGCGTATCGGAATGGCTGTGGCCCGCGGTTCCCCCTCCGAAGGGCCCGGCATCCACCAGCACGTGCAGACGGTCTGCGCTCATCACCGCCAGGCCGGCTTGGGGAAACAACCTGGAGACGGGGGAAAAGCGGACGGTCCTCTCTTCCAGCTTTTCAACGCGTCCGCCGTCGTCGTCGCCGATCAGCGGGAGCTCGCCGCAGGGACCCAACAGCGCCGCCAGATACTCTGCCATGCGCTCCAGCTTGACGCGGAAAGCCGGCGATGTTTCTGCCAGCGTCTGGTGCAACAGGAACAGATCCATCGCGTAGACGTGGTAGTAACTGGATTGTTCGAAGTGGCTCCCGTCCTCGCGCACCTGGCGCTCGATTTGCTCCTGCACGATTTGCGCGCCCAGCCGCTCCCACGTGCGCGCTTTCGGGAACTTCGGGAACAGCACCCCGAGCGCGTGCAAGACCACCGCCTCTCCGAGCAAGTGCGTGTTAGGGGAAAAGTAAATCGAGAGGTTGTGCCAGAGGTAGCAGCCGTGGCGGTACAGGTGGGCCAGAAATCGCCGCCGGAAGCCGGGCTCCATCGCTTCCCCCGCCCAGTGGAGGACCCAGATCCAGGAGAGCGCACGGAAAGCCACTTCCAGCGCGCTGGCCCAGTTGATACCCCGCATGTAGGGATTCGCGGCGAACCAGCTCTCCAGTTCAGCTACAATTTCCGCGAAAAACTCCTGGCGACCGGTGAGCCGGTAGGCCTGCGCCAGCAGGACCAGGTGCTGGTGGCGATTCAGCTCCCAGATGATCTTGTGATCGCCCACGTGGGCAAAGTCCAGGTAGGGGATCAAGCGGCAGTAGGCGGCGCCGCTGGCCACGTTGTTCACATAGTCGCGGCGCCAGCCGATTGCGGGACCCGTGTCGATCTCGATACCCATCAGCGGAAAGCGGTGTCGAAGAATCCCTTCAGCCCGGCGCTGGATTTCCTCAGCGAGGCCGCGGGCGCGCAGTTGATCCACGAGCACGGAGGGCTGGGGCAACCGGGCCAGGGGGCATTCCTGCTCGAGCAGCGGCGCAGGCCGCCTGAGCAGCAGCCACACATTCGCGGCTTCCTGTTTCAGCCGGAACCCAATTTCTTTCGGGCTGCGCATCGAGGAAGCCATCAGAGCGGCCGGCTAGTGCCGCAGTTCCTTCCGCAACTCTTCCAGAACGTCCGGCCGCTGCTCTCCCTCGAGCTCCTTCTCCAGGCGCCGCAGGGCCACTCCCACGACATCCCGGTGATGCAGCTTCGAGCCGAAGCCTTCCCTTTCGGACAGACGCAGCCACAAGTTGTGCAGGCGACCCACGTCCTCCGGCCATAGCCGGGGCGGATGCGGGCCCAGGTTGACGTAAACCGACGGGCGATCCGGGCTGATCGCCTCCAGCGAGAATGCGTGCCGGGGTTCGGGCAGTTTCTCCCAGGCCAGCCCGATGCGCCGCGCCAATTCGTCGGAATCCATCCGCGGGGAAACCCCGGTCACCAGCCGGGAAGCCTGCAACCTGGCCGCGGTTTGCACCATGGCATCGAACGGATCCACGCCCGGCACCACCAGAAGCTCAACCGGCTTGCCTTCTTTCTCGGCCAGCTCGACCACGCGGCTGAACAGCTCCTGCTCGTAGCTGCCGAAATACTGGTCTTCGGAAAGCTCGTACTCCCCCGACCGAGGCATGACCGGTTGCACGCTCATCACCACGATGTCATGCCGCCGCAGGTTGGTCTTCTCCAGGATCTGTTTCAGGGGCTGTAGCCGGTTGTAGTCCCTCACCGCAACAAGAATGCATCCGTGCCTCGCGTGGATCGTTTCGGTGCCGACCTGAGGGCGCATTTCAAGGTTGAACTTCTCCAGCAGCCCGTGCTTTCCGCGCGGATGTCTTCTGGCATTGATGCGCTCGGAGATCGTGAAGACCACAAACAACACGACGGTGAAGGAGACACCGGCGATGGTGGCGATCTGCTTGGAGAACAGGTTGGCCAGGGCGACCAGAAACAGAATCAGGGTGGTGATACCAAGGCCGACCGGGATTTCCACGCCCCGGATGCGGAGATTGAAGGGGAACTTGTACTCCTGGTCGTGCCGCTGGTAGCGCAGCACCAGCACACCCATCGATTTCAGGAAGAAACTCCAAACGATCCCGAACGCGTATGCCTCGCCGAGCAGGTACACATCCCCGCGGCTGGCGATGATGGTGATCACTTGCAGCAGCAGAACCACGTTCAGGATGCGGTACGTGGTGCCGAACTTCCGGTGGGGTTTCCGGAACCAATCCAGCAGCACGCCGTCTTCCGCCACCCGGTTCAGAACCGCATTGACGCCGATGATGGCGGTGTTAACAGCCCCGGCCAGGATCAGACCGCCGACGATCACCACAAAGGTGTGAAAAACCAGACGCAGCAGCTCCGGGCCGGCCAGGTTCATCGCCAGGCCACCGATCAGGTTGTCGTAGTAATTCTTCCGAACTTGATCGGGAATGATCATCCCCGCGAAGACGGTTATGATTCCGGTCGAGATCAAGGCGTAAACACAGATGATATTGGCCGTGAGTCTCAGGTTCTTCAGCTTGGGATACTTGATCTCGCGGTAGACTTGCGCCAAAGTCTCGAACCCGCTCATCGACAGGATGGAGTGCCCGAAGGCGATCAGAACGACCACAAAAGGGAGCTGGAGCCAGAAAGTGCCTCTCCACCAGCCCAGCGATTCGCTGGTGAACTGCATGCTGGCGGGTGTCGGCAGCGGCGGCAGGTTGACGTGCCCGCGCACCAGCAAGGTGAGCGGACACCAGATCAGCAGAATGACCACCATGACGGTCATGACCTGCAAGACCCGCAAGGCCTTGGTGCTGGATTCCTGGATGCCTTTGATGTTGTACCACCAGTAGTAGATCGTGACACAGACGGCGAAGAAAACCGAGAACCAATTAGGGTCGATCCGGAAGCCCTGATGCATTTTCTCGCTGATGTCGTTGATCAGCCGGGCCAGGTACTGCCCCGCGGTCACCGAACTGATGGGGCCGGTCAGAAGGTAGTCGAACACCAGCGCGGACACCGAGAACCGGGCGACGAGGGGTCCCATGCTGTCGCGGATCACCACGTAGACGCCGCCACGCACGAACATGGAGCAGCTCTCCATGTACACGGACCGGACTGCAAAGGCGAAAAGCATCACGGCGAGAATGAGCCACGGCGCCGACCGGCCAAAGGCCTGCTCGGCAATGCCGCCCGCGTAATAGGAGGAGGAGGCAAGGTCGCCCAATACAACCGCAGCGCCGCGCCAGATGGAGATGAACGACAGGGCCACCGTGGTCGCCACCACCACCTTCGGCACCGTGGTCAGCCGGCTGGCCTGAGAAGACATCGCGTTCTTATTCTACGATCATATTAATGGCAGACTCCACTGCGGCTTGCCTGGCGAGGCGGATTGCCACCCAGTTGAAGGCGCACGGCCACCAGGCCTACCTGGTGGGCGGGTGCGTCCGCGACCTGCTCCTGGGACACCAGCCGCAGGACTACGACGTGGCCACCGACGCCCGCCCCGAGCAAATCCTGCTGCTGTTTGGCAAAGCCCAACTGGTCGGCGCGCACTTCGGCGTGGCGCTGGTACGCGAGGAAGACGCCGAGGTCGAGGTGGCCACTTTTCGCAGCGATCACGCCTACCAGGATGGCCGCCACCCGATCGCGGTGGACTTCGAAACCGATCCCCGCCAGGACGTGTTGCGCCGCGACTTCACCATCAACGCCCTGCTGATGGATGCGGAAAGCGGGCAGGTGCTGGACTTCGTGGGCGGGCGCGAGGATTTGAAGGCCGGACTGATCCGGGCCATCGGCGACCCCGATATGCGGTTCAGCGAGGATCACCTGCGCATGCTGCGCGCGATCCGCTTCGCCGCCCGTTTGGGCTTCCAGGTTGAAGCCCAGACCTTCATGGCAATCCAGCGGCTGCGCGAGTCGATCCGCATTGTCTCCGCAGAGAGAATCCGGGATGAGCTGGTGCGAATCCTGACCGAAGGCGGGGCCGCACGGGGCCTCGAGCTACTGGACGCCTCGGGGCTGCAAGGGGTCCTTCTGCCCGAAGTCGCGGCTATGAGAGGTGTGCCGCAGCCGCCCGAGTTCCATCCCGAGGGCGACGTCTGGACGCACGTTCGCGTGATGCTCGAAGCCATGCGAAACCCCAGCGTCACCTTGGCCCTGGGAGTCCTACTGCACGATGTGGGCAAGCCGCGCACCTTCACCTTCCGCGAGCGCATCCGCTTTGACGAGCACGCGGAGCTGAGCGCACAGATGGCCACCGAGATTCTGGCCCGCCTGCGCTTCTCCAATGACGAGATACGCCAAGTCGAAGCCCTGGCCGCGCACCACCTGCGGTTCAAAGACGTCACACGGATGCGGGAGAGCACCCTCAAGCGATTCCTGCGCATGGACCGCTTCGAGGAGCACCTGGAACTGCATCGGCTGGATTGCCTGGCCAGCCACGGCATGCTGGACCACTATTATTTCGTGCGGTCCAAACTAGAGGAGATTTCCCCGGAGCAGTTGAAGCCCCGGCGCTTGCTCACCGGGCACGATTTGATTCGCGCCGGCTATCGCCCCGGCCCGGCCTTCGCCCGCATGCTGAAAGCTGTCGAGGATGCCCAGTTGGAATCGCAGATCCGCACCCCGGAAGAAGCCCTGGGCCTGGTTCGCTCGCTCTTTGATCCCCCCGACGGCGCCAGTCGCTAGTACATCGTCCGATTAGTCCTTTGGCGTATCCGCCTCGGGGCAAAACGGGGACAGGGTCCAATTGCCCACTGCGCAATTGGACCCTGTCCCCGTCTTGCGCGGTCTACATACCAGAAAGCACTTATCGGACGATGCGCTAGCCTCTACGCCGGCCGGTAGCTGAACACCATGTAAAGCACCAGGGCCACGATGGAGAAAATCGCGCCGGCGGCGAGGAACTCCAGAACGATGACCCTTCTGTCCTCCAGGTCCGGTTTGCTCCGCTTGCTCAAGCCCAGCATGCGTCAAACCTCCCTGAGTTCTTATCTACGCCTATCGCGCAGGCATGTCAAGCGTAACGATTCGCGCAACCTTGCCCCAGCGCTATCCTGGCCGGCGGCGCGGCGGGAAGGGGGAGATTTCCGAGGCCAGAACCTGGACTGTGTCTCCCCTCAGCAGCGAGGAAGGCAGAGCGATGGAAAGCGGGGCCAGCGTGGTCTGCGGTCGGTAGGGGAGCGCGGCCACCAGCCGGTCCCCGGAGTAAATCTGGTAGGCGCGAATCGGCTCGGCCCCGGCCAGCGCACCGTTCCAGCTAACGATGACGCGCTCTCCGTCGCGCGCCACCCCGACGTTGCTGGGCTGCACCAGCCCCCGCCCGCGGTCCTGAAAGTAGTTGGTGTCGGTCCCGTGCAGCGCGGCCACCTGCGACTCGATGCGGAGCAGTTCTTCGGGCGAAGCCGGATCCATCTGCGAGGCCGTCAGATTGGCGAGCAGTTGGTCGGCGTCCGGATTGGCGCGGTCGATCTGGCCGATCCCCGTGACCGCCACCGTCACGCCAGGAATCGACAGCGGGTAGCGGATCAGGTCGGAAGAGGGCGCCCCGCCGGGCACCCCCACGGAGAAGACCACCGCGCTGTTGGTCTTCGTGTAGATCACGCCCTGGGAGAACAACTTCATGGCGATGACGCCCATGCCCCGCGCCAGCGCCAGCGGGATCGAGTTGTTCTGGTTGGGCTGGTACTGCCGGTCGTTAGCATTGAGCACCGTCAGCATAGTGTCGATGATGTTCCCCGCATCGCGCTGCAAGGCCGGCATCAGGACTGTGGAATCGTGCCCGGTGACGCCGATGTGGCGGATCCAGCGGCGCCGGTCCGGATTCAGCCCCGTCACGTTGGTCCCGTCTCGATAGTCCAGCAACCCGGCCAGCACGCCCAGTCGCGTGACGGCGCGATCGCCGCGGCGGTCGAGGTTCTCCCAAATCTGGTCCACCTGCTGGAGGCTGCCCAGGTTGTGAACCTGGAAAGCGTCCAGGTAGGCGCCCTCGGGGATGAAGCCCTTGCCGTCGCCGAACATCTGGGTCAGCGTGGTTTTCAGCTCGTCAATGGCCGGGGTGCGCGTGCCGTCCCGCGCATAGCGTTGCCCGGTCTTGCTGGCGATGTACAGCCGCTCCCGCAGCGCGGCGTTGTAGTTCGGATCGGAGGGCGTCAGGTGCAACCGCCGGAAGGCCTCCCCGTAGTAGGTCTGGCTGGGCCCGTAGGCGTTGGCCGAATCCAGGTAATTGATGCCCAGCTCGACCGCCCGTACGATGATGTCCGGCCGATCCATGCTGCCGCCGGACCGCTCCAGCGATGCCTGCCCGCCCAATCCCAGCGGCGTCACCCAACGCCCGGTGCGGCCCAACAGGCGATAATTGAGATCCGTGGCCGCGAACCCGCGCGAGCGGACCGCAAATGGCAGCGCCCCTAGCGCCCGCACAACTTCGCGTCGAGAAAACATGGCAACCCTCCTGCTTACCTCGCGATCGGAATATCCACCAGATCGGCGTAAGCGTTCCCCGTCGAGATAGCGACCGGCACGTTCGTCCCCACCGGTACCGTCAGTGGGATGACGGCGTTGATCTGATTCAGGGCGGCAAACCCAGGCGCGCCGCCGACGTACTGGACGGTGCTGGCCACCTCTCCTCCAAAGATAACATTGACCTGCGCATCGACCGCCCAAGAGAGCGGCGAAGCCGGATTGGCCGCTCCCGTCGGCACGGGAGGCGCCAGGTCGCCCAGCCCGGTCAGCCAGATCATGACCGTTTCGCCCGGGTGCGCCGGGTTGTCCGGCGTCACCAGCGAGTAGTCGGCATGCAGTACAACACCGCGGCTGGGGCTTTGCGAGTCTCCATATGAGAAGACGCCCGGGCTGGTCGGCGCCAGAGCCGCCGTCACCTCGTTCGAGCTGCCCCGGGCGTTGCTCAGCTTGATGGCGACCCAGTTACCCTTCAGTCCGTAAGGAAGCTGAATGCTCACCTGCCCCGCAGAGGCGAAGAACAAGGGCGCCGGCGTGCCGTTCACGGTCACCGCAACGTCGTCCAGCTTGGTGGGCAGCGGGAAGGACGTGGCTCTGGATTCGCGAGACGCCAGACCCGATCCGAACAGCGCAGCCACCGCGCCCGGGGCCACCGGGTGCGGCATCGGGGCGAACGATGCCCCGTTCACCACGCCCGCCGGATCCAGAAACACTCCCGTACCTTGAAAGACCGGTGCCCGCACGCCAAAGAACACGCCGTACTGGCTGGTCACCTTGTCGAGCGGGCCTATCTGCGCCCCCACAAACGAGCCGGCGCCCAGCGCCATGTTGGTCAGACCCTGAGCCAGGCGCGGCCCCAGCGCGCCGCTG
>CAVRZY010000297.1:0-4812 GCA_963725415.1 uncultured Acidobacteriota bacterium
GCGCGCGAGAACGAAGCGGAATTCATTCGCGTCTACGCGCAACTGGTCGAGAACGGCCCGGACACGCCGGCCGCGCTGAGTTGGGAGGGCACGGAGGCGATGCGCGTGCACGCCCAGTTGAAGCCGGGCGAGGCGGTAGTGGTGCAGGAGGCCTGGGATCCGGCCTGGCGGGCTTACTCCCGCGGGCGGCCGGTTCCCATTCGAAGAGATGCCTTGGGACACATGCTGGTTGAGGCGCCGCCGGGCGAGCAGGAGCTGCGGCTGGTGTTCGAGACGCCGTTGGAGAATCGCGTGGGCGGTGTTGTGAGCGTGGTTTGCGGTGTGCTGGCGCTGGTTCTGGTCGGGATGGGGTGTCGCGCCAAGCAGGTGCGGGCGTAATGGCGGACAAGCTGAAGCTTGTCCCACCGTGGCTGTGGAACGCGCTGCTGGCGGTCGGAATTTTTCTGTGCAACGCGGCGTTGAATGCCCCGCTGTTCATGTCGGGCGAAATGCCCTTTCGGGGCTCCATCGAAGGCGGTTACGCCTCGATGGTGCGCTTCTTTGCCGAGCATCCTCATCCCTGGGGCTGGAACCCCACCCAGTATTGCGGGTTGCCCACGCAGTTCACCTACTTGCCGGGGCTGCCGTATCTGGGGGCGGCGGTGGTATGGGCGCTGCCTTCCTGCACACCGGAACAAGCGTACCGACTGGTAACGGCCGTGCTGGCGTGCCTGGGGCCGGTGACCGTGTTCTTCTTGGCTCTGTATTTCACGAAGGACCGGCGCTGGGCAGTGGCGGCGGCGCTGGCGTACACGATCTTTTCGCCGTGCTACGGTTTGATCCGCACGATTGACAAAGACCGGGGATTCATCCAACTCCCCTGGCGCATCCAGGTGCTGGCGAAGTACGGGGAAGGGCCTCACAACGCGGGATTAACGCTGCTGCCGTTGGGGATCGTGGCCGTTTGGGCGGCGGCGATCGGCAGGAAGTACTGGCAGATTCTGGTAGCGGCGGTGTTGCTGGCCGCGGTGGCGCTCACCAACTGGGTGGCGGCCCTGGCGCTGGGGTTTTGCTGTCTGACGCTGCTGATGACCGTAGCGGTCGGAGAGGACGCTCGGAAGAGTTTTTTGACGGTGTTGGGCATCGCAGCGCTGGCTTATCTGCTGGCCTGCTTCTGGCTGACTCCTGGTTTCGTTCAAACGGTAGCCTTCAACTGGCCCACGGATGCGTTCAACTATCGCCTCGGATACGCGCAGGTGCTGCTTTTGGCCGGGCTGGCGGCCGGGCTGATCGCCCTCCGGGCCCTTTTCCTGCGGTTCCGCGGCGAAGCGTATCTGTGCTTCGTCACTCTCACGTTGTTCGGGTTTGGCTGGATCGTGTTGATCTACTATTCCTACGGGCTGCCCACCATTCCGGAATCGCGGCGCTATGCGCTTGAGTTCGAGATGTTCCTGATTCTGGCGTTGCTGGAGTGGTTCCGCATTCTCTTGCGGCATCCCTACCGGATGCTGAGGAACTGCGTGATCGGCGCGGCCGTAGTGATGGTTCTGGCTGGGGGCGGGCAGGCGAGGCGGTACATCACCCAGAGCTACGAGGGATGGAAGCCGGTTCCTAAGGAACAGACCGTCGAGTACCGGATGGCGCGGCAGCTTGCGGAAAGGCAGCCGAGCGGGCGCATTTTTGCCTCGGGAGGTCTGCGCTATCGGCTGAACGCGTGGTTCGATTTGCCGCAGGTGGGAGGGACCTTCGAGTCGGGGCTGAGGAACCGCATCCCGGTCCACTTTGCCTACCAGGTCCGCACCGGCCTCAGCAGTGCGCCGGGCCGGGAGGGACAGGACGCCGTGCTGGAGCTGAAGGCCCTGGGGGTCGAATACGTGGCGGTGCACGGTCCAGAGTCGAAGGAATACTATCGGGATTTCCGGAACCCGCGGAAGTTCGAGGGCCTGCTGGAAAGCGTTTACCGCGAGGGAGACGACGTGATCTACCGGTTGCCTTGGTCCTCGTTGGCTCATCTGGTGCGGCCGGGTGAACTGCCGCAAAAGCCGCCGACTGGGGGCGAGTTGCAGCATCTGGACGCCTATGTTGCCGCGATCGACGACACCTCGCGCCCGAGGCTCGAGGCCAAGTGGCTGGATAGCGGGCGGCTGGACATCGCGGGGCCAGTCCCGGCGGGGATGGTGGTGTCTGTTCAGGTGAGCTACGACGCGGGATGGGTGGCTGCGCAGGAGGGTCAACCGCTTCCGATCGAGCAAGACACGCTGGGATTCATGACGCTCGGTCCTCGTCCCAGCCAGTTCACCCGGGTCGAACTGAGCTATCGCGGAACCGGCGAGCAGCGGGTGATGGCGGCTCTGAGCGCTTTGGCGTGGCTGGGCGCTTTGGGGGGCTTTTTCGCGCGGCGCCGGATCGAGCGGTGGATTGCGGCGTAAAGGGGCGAATATGAAGAACCTGCCGGCGATCGTCTTGACGGTCCTTTTCGGCATCGGAGTTTCGCGTGCCGCAGACCTGTGGGAGCTGGCGAAGAGCCAGCGGCGTGTGCATCAGTTCTCGACCCTGTTCACGGCCCAGGATGTGCGCGATCGTCTCTCCACGGAGGAGGGCATTCGCGCGGCGATGGACTGGTGCCGGAAAACGGCGGTGACGAAGGTCTACATCGAATCGTTTCGAGATGGCTACCAGGCCGAGCGCGAGGTGCTGGAACGCGCGCACGAGCGGTTTCGGGCGGCGGGCTTCCAGGTGTCCGGGTGCGTCACGACGACCCGGGTCGGCAAGCCCACCACTGGCTGGAAGCCGCTTTCCTGCTACACCGATATAGCCACGCAGGACAAGATCCAGGCCATTTTCGAATACACGGCTGGATTGTTCGACGAGATCATGATCGACGATTTCTGGTTCACCGACTGCACCTGCACGGAGTGCGAACAAGCCCGGCGTTCGAAGACGGTCAAAATCGGCGAGCGCAGCTACCCGGTAGGGGGCGACACCTGGGAGGACTATCGCTCGGAGCTGATGGTGCGGCTGTCGCGGGACCGCATCTTAGGGCCGGCCAAGAAGGTCAATCGGAAAGCGCGGCTGATCATCAAGTACCCGCAGTGGTATGACCGGTTCCACGAGCGGGGATACGACGTGGCACGGGAGACCGCGGATTTCGACCGCATCTGGGTGGGAACCGAGACTCGCGACCGGGACCGAGGGGGCGTCCCGCAGTACGAGGGCTATTTCATCATGCGCTGGCTGGGCGGGTTGGGCCGTAAGAAGACGGGGGGCGGCTGGTACGATCCGCTTCAGACCACCCAGCGCACCTACCTCGAGCAGGCGCGGCAGACCGTGCTGGCGGGGGCGCGTGAATCCATGCTGTTCTGCTACGGGGCGCTCCAGCGGAACACGGGGCCGGCCGACATTGAAGCGCTGCGCCCGGCGATTCCGGAACTGCTGGAGGTGGCCCGGCAGGTGAGCCGGCGGCGAATCATCGGCATCAGGGCCTACAAGCCGGCTAGCAGCCATCCAGAGAAAGAGTCGTACGTTTTCGATTACGCGGGCATGCTGGGTCTGCCGCTGGCGCCTTGCCACGAGTTCCCCTCTAAGGCGCCCGTGGGTTTCTTCTCGATCCATGCGCTGAAAGACCCTGGCCTGGTCGCCAAGCTGTCCCGCTTCATCGAGGCCGGCAAGCCGGTGCTGCTGACTGACGGGCTGGCCGAGCGGTTGGAGGGCCGAGTGAAACTGAGCGCGCCCAACGTGCGTGTTTTGCAGGTCCGGGGCGAGCCGAAGTCGCTGGTTGGGCTGCCGCAGGAGGAACTGGATGCCCTCCGCGCCCCGCTGCTGCGGCCGCTGAAGACCTCGTTCCGTGCGCCCAACCAGGTGGCGCTGTACCTGTTAAAGGATGGCAGTTGGGTGGTGGAGAACTTCAACGACCAGGACGCCAGCGTGGAGTTGAACGGCGAGAAGCTGAGCGTCCCGGCGCGAGGCTGGATGTCTAGGTGGAAGTAGGGCAGGCGCATGGCCTGCCGCCATTACGTCGTCGCTAACTGCGGGAGGCGGAGCGGCGGCAGCCTGCGCTGGAGTTCCGTGCGCCTGGGCTCCAGCCAGGGTGGTAATGCCAAGCGGGTCCCCAGTTCGTCGAGCGGCTCATCGACGGTGAAGCCGGGAGGATCGGTGGCGATCTCGAAGAGCACCCCGCCCGGTTCGCGGAAGTAAATCGAGCGGAAGTATTTGCGATCGACGATCCCAGTGATGTTGAGACCGAGTGTCGCGATCTCCTCGCGCCAGGCGTGCTGTGCGGCGGCGTCGGGAGTGCGCCAGGCGATGTGATGGACCGTGCCGGCAGCGACGCGGCCAGGCGGCAGATGCGGTGAATGGAGCACATCGACGAAGCTGGCCCCAGCCTGGTATCGGAAACGATCGCCGGCCTGCGCTACGAGGTGAAAGCCGAGTGTGCCGGTCAGAAGCGGGGCCGTGCGCTCGTGGTTCGCCTCCGATAAGGTCACGCTGTGAAAGCCCTGGATCGCGTCGGCTGCCGGAACCGGGCCGCCGTCCCAGGGGCTGCGCGCCTCCGGGGCAGCGTGGGCGACAAGTTCAAGCCGCAATCCGTCCGGGTCGCGAAACTGGAGCACCTGTTCTTCGAATCTTGGGCTTGAGCCAGCGAGATCGACACGGTACGCCTTCAGGCGGTGGATCCAGTACTCCAGCGCTCTTTCCGGTATCGAGAACGAGGTAACGGTCAACTGGCCTGTTCCCTGGCGTCCATTGGGCGCTCCCGGCCAGGGGAAGAAAGTGAGGATGCTGCCCGGGCGCCCCTCACCGTCGCCGAAGTAGAAGTGATAGGTCTCCGGATCG